>WFXT01000169.1 GCA_015490475.1 Bacteroidota bacterium | reverse complement strand
TGGCCTGATGAGCGGGTGCAAAAAGGGAGTGGAGGAAGCGACTGCAGTGGGTGAACTGGGTGAAGGTCTGGCCAGATTATTGGCTCCCCAGTTGTAATGCGGGCGGTGTCAGGCCTGCACCGGGATATTCGGTTGCATAAGCCCTCCGAGGAAAACGAAAGGCTATGTGGACGAGTCTTAATCGAGATAGTGTGCCATCGCCCAGAGGCATCTCGCAATACAGTAGTGCGAGCCTGGCCATCCTATATTTGCTCCCGAAACCAGGGGTTCCCGGTCCGAAGTTGAAGCGAAACTGCTGATATGTTAGCGTTAACGAAAATAATTAAAGATCGTTGTTGGGGGTCCCGTTCCTGCATGCTTGGCTGAAACTCAGGTATGGTAATAGGCGGTTTATAGGTATTATGGATTTTTGGTGGTTCTATAGAGTTTACTCTTAGTTTTTAGAATCGGAGTTATGCAACTATTTTCAAATTATTTATTAGATAGAGAAGAGATTAAGCTCAAAGCCTACAGGCTCATCTGCCATCTTTACGCCAACAAGGAAATCGCTAGGCATACCGACCCAGATACCAGAGATGATGCCATCGCGAAGCTTGAAGATAGGTATTTTTTTAGGGAAATAAGCCGATTGCTGTTGGAAGTTGCTATTGCTGTTCGCGTCCTAGACGATCAAATGAAAAACATGGAAAAATCATCAAAGATAAGAGCCTCTTATGATGCCGTAATGAAAGAAGTAAACTATCGCTACCAATGCATGGTGTTCGATAGAATGGATTTAAGAGATGTTTGTAACAAAATCATACATGCACAGGTTGTTGAGCCACATATTCAAGAGTCTGAAGATGGTGAGCATGAAATAGATGATTACAACTGGCATGGGTGGTCCGAAGCGGTCGAGCGCTCAGGGGATAAAGGTATTCCAAAACCTGAACCGATCAAATGGAAATACCTTACGAACAATATACGGCTAGGAGGAAAGTATCGAGGTAAGCAGTGGTGGAATCTGCTAGAGGTGCCGACCTTTGTAGGAGCGATTGGTGAGTTGCTTGAGTAAAAAACTAATAAGGAAATCACTTGGACCGCAAAAGCGCTGCCCCTTCATCGCTCTGCCTGTTGCCACCGGTGATTTGCGACATTGGGTGTGACAAATATGGGGGAATGCCGTGGGGAACAATTTTATCTATGTCGATAATTCGAATGTCTATATAGAGGGATGCAGGGTTTCTGCTGTGAAAAATGCCATGCCTGGCGCTGCGACTATTATTGAGGCTATGAATAATAGAATCGTTGATTTTAGCTGGAAACTTGACTACGGTGCATTGCACCAGCTTGCTTGCGGAAATCCATCACAGATAGGTGCGGCGCATCTCTGGGGGTCGCCTCCACCTGGTGATGGATTTTGGAAAATGGTAGAAAAATACGGATTCGAGGTTCAAACATACGATAGAAATACTGCTGGTAGAGAAAAGAAAGTTGATGTTGCAATTGCACACAGAATTACCAAAGATGCATACAAAGGGACCATTGATCCAAAGAACGACGAAATAACATTGGTGGCTGGTGATAAGGATTATGTTCCGGTAGTTGAAGATTTGGTCAAAGAAGGATTTAAAGTTGACATTGTCTTTTGGGAACATGCTGCATCTGAATTAAAAGATGCCGCAAGTAGTTTCTTCAACCTGAACCCTCATTTGTCTACTCTTACGAAGGTATGGGGGTAAACTCCCAGTGAGGTGCTTTACCTGACCGCTATTTCGTTTCGTGCCATTGCTGCAGGTGAACTTTGTGGTGATATGAATGAGGAGTGGAAAATGAAACGGTTAGCAATATCATTGTGCCTTATTGCTGCACCATTAGTGTCTGCAGAGGAGATTACATTTTACTGCAGCTATGACAATTATAGCGATCAAGAAGGCAATCATAAACTTGAGGAAAATCTGCAAATTAGGTTCACGTATAATAAAGATACGGGAAAAAGTTATATGCTCGGCAATATAGGTAGATCAGAAGTTGAGCTCTTCAGAACAAACAATAAGGCGACTTTTATAGAAATAACAACAATTGGTAATGTTACAACAACTACCATTGATAATAATCTTAATTCTGTTCACAGTAGGAACACCGTTATGTTTGGGGAAATTGAGCCATCCCAGTACTATGGAAAGTGTAAGGTTAAATAAGATATGCCTCAATCATCCCCTCATTTCAGACAACGGAAAAGTGTTTTTGAACGATGGTTGCTCGAGCAGCAGATCAAAAAGAAAAAGGGGTCAGGAAAAAGGGGTCAGGCCTGCGTTATTGTATTAACGGCCTTGCTGGAAATTTAAATGCAGCCAGCACAAGCTAGTGTGATGAACGACTTTGCAATGTGGCTTTTTATTTTCCTGGAGGGATCTTGCATCTAAACACAATAACGCAAGCCAGACCCCTGTGCCAGACCCCTGTGCGCAGACCCCTGTGCGCAGATCCCCGCGCCACGACCCCCGCTTCCGCGCAGCCCCACTGTTCCACATTGACCCACCTAATAATCCCCGTGCTGATCTCAATCCTCTGACTCCTGTATTCCCCGTAGTGACGAGCACCTTGACGTTATGGTGTGTGTCCCTCAGCCGTATGGAGTGGATGGAAAATGGTGGTTGTAACCCAGGTTGCAGATCTCGAGCGGGGAAGTCATGCACTGTTGATGCCGGCAAT
>WFXT01000168.1 GCA_015490475.1 Bacteroidota bacterium | reverse complement strand
ATTAGCAATTGCTGGAGGCTATGTTTCTAATTTAGGCTGTAATAGTTCAGAGTACTTTTCATGGGTAGGTAAACTAAAGCAGGACTTAAGCATATGTTGTTTATCCACTCCTGTATCTGTCTCTTTAACCAATATTAGTCCTGTATCAAGAACAGGTTGGGTCACGTCTACATTTAATGTTAATCTAAATCCAGTGACAGTCAATACTACAGGTACAATACCGGTGTATCCAGCAGGATGCTACTAACTTGACTTTTGTCATATTTTGTAGCACTATACATGAATTATATTTGCTTTCGCATAGGAAAATGCAACGTATCATGAACGAGCAATTCACGCCACGTGGGGCAATTGCATTTTTCATTTTGCTTTTGATTATAGGAGGGTTAATCTGGTTGTGGGTTTATCTTCAAATGCTCAAAATGTCGTGAGCCATGGATAGAAGCGAAAAAATGGCACTCTCTCTGGGGATTCTGTTTCTTGTCATATTATTTGGTGCTGTTCTGTATGCTAAGTCGCAGGCTGGAGTTGACCTCCCTGGATGCGTAACAGATGTTGAGCCTTATAGTGAAGGGAAAGTGGACACATTGGGAGACAAGAGATTTCAGATTCAATACGTAGCCAGAATGTGGTTATTTATGCCTTCTGAAGTCAGGTTGCCTGTGGGTTCTGAAGTTGACATTTATGTGGTTTCGCACGATGTTGTACATGGGTTGCACATTGTTGGCACAGATATTAATTTAATGGCTGTTCCTGGAGCAATAGCCTACAAAAGATACAAGTTTGACAAACCAGGAGTTTATTACGTCAGATGTCACGAGTACTGTGGCGTGGGTCACCAAAACATGGAAGCAAAAATTATTGTGGAATAAATAATAACACCCTAAAAAATTAGAAAACCATGCAAGCAGTAAAAGTGAGTGCTGGATTTAAGAAAATGGTTCTGGCAACGATCCTTTTCCCTACTATCCTGCTTATTCTGGGCTTATATCATGGTGTTTTACAAGCTTACTATCGTGGTGGATTGATCAACGACACTTCCTTCCTGGGATTAGAATATTATCAGGGTTTAACGCTCCATGGAGTCATTAATGCTATTGTATTCACTACAATGGTTATTGTTGGTTTCGGACATGCTCTAATAGCTTATTTCCTCAGAAAAGAACCCAATCTAAAAGTGGCATGGCTATCTTTCTGGTTAATGGTCATTGGCGTTGTTATGGCAGCATGGGCTATTCTTTCTGGCAAGGCTACAGTGCTCTACACCTTTTATGCCCCATTAAAAGCGCACACCCTTTTCTATCTGGGTGCCACCCTACTAATAATCGGTTCATGGATTGCATTCTTCTCATGGATACCAGTGCTCAGACAATGGCGTAGAGAAAATCCAGGCAAGCCTGTTCCCCTTGCAGTAATCGGTATTTTTTCAACTTTCATTGTATGGTTCGTTGCCACTCTTGGTGTTGCAGCAGAGGTTCTTATTTACCTGCTTCCATGGAGTATGGGCTTGATGAAAGAAGTGGACGTTCCCATGACAAGACTTCTTTTCTGGTTCTTCGGTCATCCATTAGTATATTTCTGGCTGTTACCGGCTTACATAATGTATTATGTGTTCATGCCTAAGCTGGCAGGTGGCAAATTGTATTCAGAAGATGCAGCTCGCTTGGTATTCCTCTTATTCATTGTATTTTCAATTCCTGTTGGAGTTCACCACCAATTTACAGAACCCGGTCTTTCTCAGTCCACCAAAATGCTCCATTCACTGCTAACTTTTGCAGTAGCGATTCCAAGTCTTATCACTGCTTTCACCCTTGCCGCTTCACTGGAATATGCAGGAAGGCAACGGGGTGCAACCTCTCTGCTGGGGTGGATGTTCAAACAACCATTCTTTGATAAAAACAACTGGTTCTTCGCATATCTAATAGTGGGACTTATAATATTCATTATTGGCGGTTTTACAGGTGTGGTTAACGCTTCATACAACGTCAACCTTATTGTTCACAATACTGCATGGATTCCAGGACACTTCCACATGACAGTAGGAGCTCCCGTTGCCCTGGCACTGATGGCTATCGTACTATATCTCTATTCCCAACTCACCGGCAAGGAAATAAAGCTGAAAGGGTTAGCACTGCTTGTTCCCTATCTGTGGGCTCTCGGTCTTATTTTTATGTCTTTCGCTATGATGTATAACGGGGTTGTCCACGGAGAACCAAGACGCACCAACCTCGGGTTAACATACTTAAATCCCGATAGTCCTCTCTTCAAGCCAGAATGGGTGCCATATGGAAAAATGGTCATTATTGGCGGAACCTTACTTGGTATCGCCGCTATCATTTATTTCTTAGTTCTTTTTGCTACTATGTTTAGTAAGGCGACCAGTGAAGGTGGTACTATATCATTCCCCGTTGCAGAATCACTCCATGGCTTCTCAGGTGCCAGATGGCTTGATTCATTCAAGCCGTGGATAATTATTCTTGTTGTACTGATAGTTCTTGCTTATGGATTGGCTATTGCCGATGTGCTCAGTTCAACATATGGCACATCACCAGGATATTCTCCCGTCTCTCCAGTCCCAATACAATAGCAGTCTGCCCGGGTTGCAATGAGCAAAATGCTTAAAAGCCAATGGTTTCCTATTGTCCTATTTGGGCTTGGAGTCATCATATTTCTAATATGGTACTATGGCTGGTATAAGACAGACCTAAGTCCTATTGACCAAACTCCTATTTACAAAAAAGTAAATTTCAGGCTCATCACACAATACGGTGATACGGTAACACCCATAGATGTCTTAAAGGGTCAATACACGATAGTAGGATTTTTCTTCACCAGATGTGGTGGCATATGTCCGAACATGAACAGAAATCTCAAAAAAGTTTACGACCATTATGAAAAAGTTAGAATAGTATCATTTACCGTTGATCCATACCACGATAGCGTTACAGTGTTAAGAAAATACGCAGAACAATGGGGCGTTAGCGACCGACGATGGTTGTTCCTGACAGGCTCAAGAAGGGATATATACCTCACTGCCCTTGATGCCTTCAACCTTGTAGTGCTGGAAGCAAAAGCAGACACCACACAACCCAACTGGTGGGATAAAACCTTTATTCACAGTGAAGAAGTTGTCTTGCTTAATCCAGAAGGACAAATTTTGAAATATTATGACACAACAGATTCATCTGACATGAGACTTCTTTTAGAACATCTTAATAATCTGAATCTTAACTAAATTTGTGTGGTAAATAAACTTTTTCTAATTTTGTGTAAAGGCGACCAAATAGCACATTATGCTCCAAAGAACCATTATAAAGGGTTTTCTTATACTCCTTTCTATCCTTACAGTATATGATGCATTATCACAATGTCCTACTGCTACAT
>WFXT01000167.1 GCA_015490475.1 Bacteroidota bacterium | reverse complement strand
TCAGGCTTCTTGATGGCAGTGGATTACAACACCGGAAACATTTTATGGAAGCATGAATATCGCTTTCCCATTGAAGACACTGGACAGGTGCTCGGTCCCTTTGTATTTTATGGTTCGGATATCATTTCTGGAGGTCTGGCTAAAATAGGAAGCATTGGTGGATTTGTTTTACAGCGTAATGCTCCTGATGGCACACTGAAATGGCGAAATCTATATGTGATTGCAGGTTATCCTTCTGTTGATGTGCTGATGCCTGTGAATATGACAGTGGGACCAGATGGCAAAATCTATTTTGCAGGTTTTTCAGGAGCGGGTGTCGTAGCACCTGACGGAACAATACTTAACATTTTTAACACCGAACCATATTTTATGACCGATGTTCAAACAGTTGGTAATAATCAACTCTTGTGGACCGGAGTATATATGAATCAGGACACGATGGATGTCTTTTATCTGGTTACCGATACCCTTTTGAATGTGCAATATGGGTATCGGGTGGGTACCGACAGAGAGGACGGCATGGCAATTTTTGACATCAACGATAAGACAATACGCAATCAATCCATTGCCTATGCGGTGAGCCATCCTTCGGGCTTAATTCTGGTAGCACCAACTATGGGCATCCAGCCCACGCCCAATTATCATGCTTCTGCAATGGTGGTCAAGTTTAGTGATGCTGCGTCTGGAACCATTCAATCTGCTTACGCTTTCTATGGAGATGCGTTTATACCGCCCTCTTTGTATCCCGTTAAGATAGCGCTTCGTCAGAACGATTTATACATTTACACCCAGTTGCAGGTGGGTGGCTCGCGCGAGAATGAAGCCACTTTACTGAAATTAAATGCAGTAGACCTGTCCGTGATTGACTTTAGCCGAGTAGGATATGAGCAAAATTCTATGGTTTTGCCAGCGATGGACGTTGGTTCCGACGGTACTCCCGTAGTGGGTTATTATAGCGAATTATATACTAATTATGGCAGTGTGCTCAACAAGGCAGGTTCCTGTTCCCAATGTTCCGGCGCACCTTCACTCAATGTGGCAGGAATCCCGATTATGGACTCTTTGCATGTGACAGCTATTACAGGAACCGTTTTTCAGACTACCCAGGTAACCGTTATCACGATTGCTGCTGCACATGACCAGCCCATGTCCGATTATTTTACAGACGGATGCATTACGACGTCTGTGCCCACAGAATCAATCGCTCAAACCAATGATATCGTGGTTCGGAACGGATATGCCTATATTGACACGGATGAGCCTGTCCAGGAAATTATTTTGTATGACCTGTCGGGTAAAGTGTTGATGCATCAGAAGGGCGACGTTCGGACTATCCGGCTTCCTGTTGAAACAGGAATGTATATTATGCAGGTAGTGACGCATAGTCGTCATGTAATGAAAATTTTAACGGTGGAATAAATCACGGCAAAATGAAAGGTTTGATTGCCATGAAAATCAGATTGTGGGTTGTGGCGATAGCGGTGTTGGTCATCCTGCCTGCTTTGAGTGCACAAAACACGGGCTGGAAAATTGAACAGATAACCTATGAACTCACGAAGGACGGCAAGAAGACCAATGAGCAAAAGCAGACCATCTATGTGAGTGAGAAAGCAGTTCGCATTGAAAACAAAGACGGCATTACCATTCTCAAACTGGAAGGCGACTCTGCTGTTTTATATCGCCTTATGCCCCAACAAAAACAGTATATGACCCTTTCACCCAGCTGGCTTGTCATGGGAATGTTTGGTTCTTTTATGAAATGCGATGACCAGGCGGGATGTCAGGTGGACACCACTACTATTAAGCCTACTGACGAGTATGAAACCATCAATGGCTACAAAGCCCGGAAGGTCAATGTTACCGTTAAGATGATGGGCATGATGGAAGTGCCAGGTGTGCAATGGATGACGAAAGACTGGAAAGAACTGAATCAAGCCATGAAACTTTATATGCAGGTGTTTAAGAAAGCCTTACTCTCATCATCCAGAAGGGACAAAATGCTCAAAGACCTGTTTGACTATTTTGACCGTGTGGCAGAAAAGTATGGGCAAACTGTAAAAAGTGAAACACAGATATTTGGCAGAACTTCCGTTACGGAAACTGTTGCAGTGAAACAAATTACTGTGTCATCTGACCTGTTCAAAATTCCTTCGGATTATATGCAAGTGGCAAGCCCTTTTGATATGAATAGGTGAATCGTCAAGATAAATGGCTTTTTATCCATACTCTAAAGATTATGTACAGGGTCGCTAAATAAATTAAAGATGCTACTATTTGAGCGAAGAATACGGCATGCAGGCCGTAATGTTCTACTGTGGAGAATGTTACTCCTAGCCATGTTCCATAGTATATGAGTTCTGCAATTATGTATGCTTTTATCAGGCTCTTAGATAGAAGGAAGTAGGACAAGAGAATTGCTATTAATTTGAAAAGGTCTCCTAAAAGCTGATAATGAAAAAACTGTGTGGCTTGTAGGAAGTCATTACCATAAATGAATTTTATTATGTGATTTCTCAATGCAAATATTACAATGCCCGTGATTATCATAGATGCTGTTAGAAATAAGGCAGAATTTGCTACTTTTTGCTTTACAATGTTTTTATCTTTCATAGAAGCCAATTGAGGAAATATGTACGAGGTGATGATAAAGGAGAAGAAAGCAATCCAGATTCTTGATAGAGTCGTGAGTATCTGCCAATAAGAGGCTTCTTCAATGGACAACTGAATTGTTAAGTAGTTTCTGATGTATAGTTGACTTGTGTATAGCAGAAGCAGAGAAAT
Source organism: Bacteroidota bacterium (assembly GCA_015490475.1). Classification (GTDB taxonomy): domain Bacteria; phylum Bacteroidota; class Bacteroidia; order JAADEI01; family JAADEI01; genus JAADEI01. Next base: position 2,088 of record WFXT01000167.1, on the reverse strand, counting down.
AATGGTGGCGAAAGAGAACATTGCCAAATGTCTATAAAGGGATAACATATAAGATGCCTTGGATCTTATCTTTTGGATTAGAGTTTTGATGTTAAATACAGGGACGAAGTCTTTCCAGAACAACATTAATACGAGAAAGAAAAGTAGAGTAGCAGGAAGATAGGCGGACAAAATGATACCATTTAGCAATAACTTATACACAAGGTATATGGTGAGAGACAAGTTAAGTGCCTGCAAAGCCAGTCTTAAAAGGGAATACACAGTTATTTTTTGTTCTCCGAGCAATTTATGTAAGAATGCATTTGTTATGACTACAAGAGGTAAGAAAATGAGAAATCCTTTCGCATAGTGTTGTTGTACTACTAAATCAGGTGGTATTATTTGGGGATAAATAGTATCCCAGAAAAAAAGGGTTACTAAAGAAACAATGGCTGAAATTATGAATAATAACGGAAGAATCAGGTCCCAATTATTGTGGGTTCCCCTTTCTGCTATTACTTTGGTAATTCCGCCAAGGATACCACCACTGCCAAGCAAAAGAAGAATGTTAACGAAATTACTGAAATTGCCAGCAAGAACTAATCCAGCATGTCCAGTAAAACTCGCATATACCTTTTGATTTATAATGCCTACTATTAAGTCAGTGGATATTACTATCAATGACCAGATTGATACTTTTAAGAGTTTCATTGTCTGTTAAAAAAGCGTTTGATGGTATCAACCACTAACTCAATTTGCCATTGTTCCATAGTGGGATATATAGGCAAGCTTAAAACTGTATTGGATAGTTCTTCACTTATTGGAAAGTCTCCTTTTCGGTAGCCAAGATGTTTATATGCTTTTTGTAAATGAGGGGGAATAGGGTAGTGAATTATAGTATCTATGCCGTTTTGTCTAAGGAATTTTTGTAAGTCATCTCTAAATTTAGTTCTTATTACAAAAAGATGATAAACGTGAGTGTTCTCAGGTTTAGTTGTGGGAAGTATTAAGTCACCTATACCCTTCAATTCTTCAAGATATATTTGTGCTATTTCTTGCCGTCTTTTATTGTCCTGCGGTAGGTATTTTAGCTTCACTAACAATATAGCTGCTTGTATTTCGTCTAATCTTGTGTTAAGTCCTAGTTCATCATGTATATATTTTTTGGGTGAACCATAATTTCTAATAATTCTTGCCTTTTCTGCCAGTAGGTCATTGTCAGTTGTTATGGCACCTGCATCGCCCATCGCTCCAAGATTCTTTCCGGGATAAAAACTGGTTGCGTTGATTACGCCCCATGACCCAGTGGGCTTTTCCCTGTGAGTTGCACCGTGTGCTTGAGCATTATCTTCAATTAAATGGATACCATGTTGAATGCATAAATCCTTTAGATTACTTAAATCAGCAGGCTGACCGTATAGGTTTACAGCAATAACAGCCTTTGTCTTAGAAGTTATTTTTTCTGCAACCTGTTCTGCAGTTATGTTATATGTTTTAATATCGGGCTCAACAGGGATGGGCGTTGCTCCGGTGGCACTTACCGCTAACCATGTCGCTATGAATGTGTTGGTGGGAACAATAACTTCGTCTCCCGTTTTGACCCCTAAGGCTTTCAAAGAAACTATCAGTGCATCAAGTCCAGAACCTACACCAATGCAATGTTTAGTCCCCGAAAATTGGGCGTATTGCCTTTCAAATTCTTCTACGTGATTGCCAAGGATAAACCACCCAGAATTTAATACTTTTTCAAAATGGTTTATTAATTGCGTTTTGAATCTTAAATTTATGCCTCTTATATCTAAGAAAGGGACTTTGTATTCAGTCATTTGACGGGAAAAATTTTTCCATGAACAGATCAAAATCCCTAATGTAATCTTCTGCTCTGTAAACATCACTTGCAATACATAACAATATTGCGTTATTACGAAATATTATTTCTCGCCATGAAATAGGAGGTAGATATAAACCCATATTGGGATTGTCAAGAATGAACTCATATACTTTTCCGTTGTGCCAAACTTTTATTTCGAGGGTACCTGAGAGCGCCACCAATATTTGCTGCAAAGTTTTATGAGCATGACCCCCACGCATGACATGCTCTGGGACTTT
>WFXT01000166.1 GCA_015490475.1 Bacteroidota bacterium | reverse complement strand
CACTAACTGGACGGAACGTTTACCGAATAAAAAGGTTATTATAACAAAAGGAGGACACTTGTTCTCCCTTGAATACCCAGACCAAACCATTGACTATATACTAAAGCATTTTGAATGGTCAGGAAAGTAAAGTATTTAAAGGCTATCTACGGGCTTAGCATAACTTTCGCAATAATCGTTTATGCATCATGTAATAGGACACCTGCTTTTCCACCGGAACCCAGAATTCTATCAGTGACCGTGAACAAAACAACGATAAACACGGGCATAGACACAGACACTCTCAAAGTAATATTTGAGTTTACGGATGGAGATGGAGATATAGGACGCCCAGAAAATGATACAGTGCCAGACGTTTTTATAACCGATGACCGAACCGGTTACACCTATGAATATAGGCTTCCACAAGTTGACCAATTAAGGGCTCAACGAGGGATAAAAGCCACTGCTATTATTGACATTATCGGGATTATTTCGTGTCGCCCATTCAGAAACTTTGACACAACTTCTTTTTCAGTTCAAATAAGGGACAGGGCAGGAAACATGAGCAACATAGAAAAAACACCACAAATCATTCTAAATTGTAATTGAAACAATGGAAAGGCAACCCGGAACACCAGAAATAGTAAACAAAAAGGCATATCACGATTACGAAATATTAGAGAAATACATTGCGGGCATTCAACTAAAAGGCACAGAAATTAAATCAATTAGGCAAGGCAAAGCAAGCATCAAAGATGCCTTTTGCTATTTCAAAGACGGAGAGTTATTTGTCAAAAACATGCATATTGCCGAATATGACAAAGCAGGATATACGACACATGACCCTTATAGAGACAGGAAACTGCTTCTTAGAAGGTCTGAATTAAACAGGCTATCAGGGAAAGTGGAAGAAAAGGGATTAACAATAGTTCCCTTGAGATTATTCATCACGCCCAAAGGATGGGCAAAACTGGAAATAGCACTCGTGAGAGGTAAGAAAAAATATGACAAGCGAGAAACCATCAAGAAGAGGGAGGCACAAAGACAAATGGAACGGGTCTTGAAGCGATATAGATAGTATTCATTTGAGTGGACGTCATTAAGTTTGCAAGAGCAAACAAATTATGGAAAGGCATAAGAGCAAATATGAGAAATGGAAGCGTGAACGCAAATGGCAGGCTATCCTGCTTGTTCTATTTCTTTTCTTTCTTAATATGATTTCCAGTAGATTGTATATACGATGGGACTTGACAGAAGATAAATTATATACGCTCAACGAGGTAACAAAAAATCTACTACAGAACATTGATGAACCAATTTACTTTCAGGTATATTTAGAAGGAGAGTTACCTGCTGGCTTCAAAAGGCTCCAAGACGCTATATACATAACCCTTGAAAACTTCAGACGGGAATCAGGAAATATGATTTATTACGAATTCATTGACCCATTTGAAGACGTGGAAACGGAAGACAAAAAAAGGCAGGTAATTAGGGAATTGGCAGAGGCAGGTCTTCAACCAACTAACCTGACAGTGAGAACTTCAGAAGGCGTTTCCGAGAAAATAATATTCCCCGGAGCCATTGCATATTATAAAGGAAGGAGCAAAGCAGTAAATTTTCTTGTTCAACAGGCTGGATTACCCCCTGAAATAACTCTTAGCAATTCAATAGCCCTTGTTGAATATAATCTGGCAAGAGCAATAAGAGACCTGTTAATTGTGGAGCCTCCCACTATTGCCTTTACTCAGGGACACGGTGAACTGACAGAACCTGAAATATCAGACCTTGTCAGGACGCTGAACAGGGATTATAGGGTCGTATGGATTGACCTACCTGAAATTCTTGAAATCCCTAAGGACCAAAGGATTGACGTTGTTGTGGTTGCCAGACCAACAGTCCCTTTTTCTGAACAAGACAAGTTTAAACTTGATCAGTATTTGATGAATGGAGGCACTATTTTGTGGCTTGTGGAGGGTGCCTTCGCTCAACTGGACAGCCTTCGCAATGAAGACAGGGCATTCATCGCTGTTCCCGCTGACATAAACCTGCACGACCAACTATTCAAATATGGAGTTCGGCTTCATTATGGGCTGGTTGCTGACATGCGTTGTGCCCCCATTCCTGTAGTAGTTGGACAGATGGGCGGAGTTCCCCAACAGGTCCTCAGACCATGGATATTCTTCCCAATTCTATATGCCGACATGAAAAATCAACATCCTATAGTTAAAAATATGGATGCTGTACTGTCCAGATTCGCTACCAAACTGGACACTACCTTAGGCGATGGTTTAAAGAAAACTGTATTGCTAACCACAAGTGAGCGCTCAAAATCATATATGTCGCCTTTTCAGGTTAGACTTGATGTTGTGAGGAATCCGCCACCCCCCGGTGCCTTTAATGAATCCCATTTGCCTGTTGCCATTCTCGTGGAAGGCAAATTCACTTCACTTTTCAAAAACAGATTAACAGAACATACTCTAAGGATTCTGGATAGTCTTGGAATTGAGGTAAAATATGAATCACCACCGACTAAAATAATTGTTGTTGGAGATGGAGATATTGCACGCAATGAGTTGGACAGATTAGGTAATCCCCTACCCCTTGGCTTTTATTCATATACAGGACAGACATTCGCCAACAAGGAATTTCTGCTTAACGCTATTGAATACTTATGGGATAAAACAGGGATAATAGCCACCCGGGCAAGGGAAGTAACCCTAAGATTGCTCAACAAGGAAAAAGTAAATAGGTACAAAACATGGATTCAACTTGCTAACATTTTATTGCCCTTGATTATAACCGCATTAATTGGTATTACTTTCAACTATTGGCGCTATCAAAAATTTGCCCGATGAGTAAAAGAACTTTGATACTACTGGCTCTCACAATAATTGCAGGCATAATTGCCATTTTTGTTTACTGGCAACCTTTCCGCAAAACGCCTTACTCACCAGACAAATTCACAATTAAGGACACATCATCAATTGGTAAAATAGTTCTTGCTGACAAGCAGGGAAATGTGGTAACGCTGACCAGACAGGGCAATCGCTGGCTCGTTAATAACGAATTTTCTGCCCAACCAGAAAACATCAATCTGTTGCTTGAAACCATACACAAACAAAGGATTAAGTTTCCTGCACCTAAACCTGCCATACCTAACATCATCAAGGAAATGGATGTTTCTGCAACAAGAGTGGATATTTACGACAGAGATAATAATAAAATGTTAACTTTTTATATAGGACCTGCCACTCCAGACAACATGGCTACATATATGCTTGCTGAGGGAGACACCCTGCCCTACGCGGTGTATCTGCCCGGACACATTGGTGTGCTTAATCCCCGCTATCACACTAACGCAGACGAATGGCGGAAAAAAGTCATTATATCACTTGAACCACAAGACATTAAGAGTGTCCGTGTTACCTATCCGCAATTCAAAGAACCCGGTTTCTTGCTTATTAACACATCCTCTTATGAATTAAAACCCATTGATTATCCTGAATTACCAGACACTCCAAATGCTGAGATAATACAATTTTATCTTAACCAATTCAGAAAGTTAGGCATTATGAAATATGTCAAAGCACCACGCTTCAAAGACTCTCTACTACAGACAACGCCCTATGCAACACTAACAGTTACAACACTAAAAAATGATTCCATCAAGTTGTTATTCTTCCTTCATGGCGTGGATGAACGAACAAAAGTTCCTTTTGACACAGAAACAGGTAAACCACTTAAATATGATAGAGACAGGGTATGGGTATATAACCCCAAGACCGATGAATTAATGTTGGGACAATGGTTCGTCTGGGGCCGTGTGCTCAGATATTACCCTGAATTCTTTGGTTCATCATATAGACCATTCAGACAAGCTCCTATTATAGTTGATGAAACTGGCTTGAACTGGTAGAAGATTCCTCTGCTATTTTCTACAGTAACCATTCAAAGCAAACTTTCGTAAACATATAAAAAATTTCCCCGCATGCCAGCAGCAGTTAAAAACATCGGAGTGTATATAATTCTTGCATTTGCAATAACGCATCTCGCAAATGGCAAGCCGTCAGATGACACACAAAATAGCCTTCCCAGTAATGAACATTTCAAGGTTGAATCTCCTGATTTCTTTTCCTTTTCCAGAGGTTTAGGGATTTCTGTTAGTGAAAAGTATGGCAAAGAAGCTTTCCAACTGCTCCTTGAGTTAACACCCCCTGAATATTGGAACCACCCTGAATTTGGAATTCTACCCTTCAACACTCAGTGTGATTCATGTATTGAACTCATTCATTTAAGAGACGAGTATTACCGCTACTTTGTTAGCATTTCACACCCAAGAAGTAGATATTTCGTTCAGAAAGCCAATGGACCCTTACACTACAAAGACAAAAACGGATGGTGGAGAACAATAAACTGGTATTTAATTCCTGAGAATGGTGCTTATGTTAGCCATCAACCAGAAATGATGGTTACTATTCAACCACAATCAGTGACTACATTCTTGAAAATGGAAAGCGACAACTATTCGCTAAGCATGACAAAAAATTCATTGTTAATTGCCAAGAGGAACGGCTCCGAAGAAGTATTGGCTCTTTCAAACAGGAATGCGTCTTTTCACATTGGTTCAAGTGGACTAATATTCAATAACTTCTTTGAGGAATTTGGTATAGACAAGGTTATCAAAGTTTCAAGGCTGAGGGTTGCTTTTGAATATGTGTTCAACAAACCATTTGAAGAATGGCAATTTTCAGATGATGACACGCTTATAATAATTGACACTATTTATGTAATTGGCCTATCATTGCCTTTACCCACTGGAACAGAGGTGGAAACTTTTACCCTCATCCCGGAAGATTCAAGTAATGTAACTAAACTGGAGTTTTTGCAAATGTGGCTTTTAGATAAAGAGCGACACGCTTTCTATTCCCCCAATTACGAAGTTGCCATCAACGGTTCAAAGTTAATTATCAAAGTGGCAATCCCCTTCTCTGAATTGAAAAAGCCAGACACAGAATTTCCCTTAGTTCTTGACCCGATAATTAGCGTTACGGCATCTAATGCAGTTGATTGTGGCTTTGGACACGATGGCAATGGTGGAAGAAGCATTTATTGTCCTTGTCAGGTAACTATAACAGGGCTTGGTGGCACACAACTGGTTAATGCATATTACTATTTACAATGGCAAAGCAATTGCGGAATTAATTGTGGCCTTTCCACCCTCATCGGAACTTATTATCATCTTGATGCTCAAGCTCATGGTTGGGTTAAGGTATATAGTTATGCGTGTAATATTGAAGACCCTTCAGGTACATTGTACTGGACTTGTCTTGATGAATGTACACAATATGGTTGTACGGGATCATGTACAGTTCCTTGTGGTGTACATTCTTGTGGAACATGCGGTGGAGGTCCTATCTCCAACCCTTCTTTCGTCGATTGCCTGGCTCCTCAGTGCCCAGACTATACATTAACTTTTGAAAGCAGGAATTATCACGTTGAAACATGTACTTACTTTGATCCGATACTTGGTCTTGATCAACATTATTGCTTTTGTACAATTCCATGTGATGCCTCAACGGGAACATGCCTAACATATGAACTGTTTATGTCTGCAGGCTGGTTCTCTGTAACAGTGGAGGGAAGAACTGTTGAAGCCACTGCTTCCGCTGATAACAATCCAGACACATTAACAATTACTTGTGGTCAAACAGTTGACCTTTGCTCTAATCCCACT
>WFXT01000165.1 GCA_015490475.1 Bacteroidota bacterium | reverse complement strand
GTTATTACCGACTCAGGGGGCATACAAGAGGAAGCACCATCTCTTGGGAAGCCAGTGCTTGTTACTAGGGAAGTTACAGAACGAATGGAGGGAATAGAAGCAGGAACCGCTAAACTCGTCGGAACAAATAGGGAAAGGATAGTCTCAGAAGCATCCCGCTTGATTGAAGACAAAGCAGAATATCAACGGATGGCAAGAGCTGTTAACCCATACGGCGACGGAACGGCATCTTTCAAGATAATAGAGATTCTCAAAAAAGTTTTGTGAAATATATTTATGAAGGTTTTATTCATAAGAACTGTTCCGCCAGATAAGGAGCCACGCCTAATTGCCATTATGAACTTTGTCAAAAAATTAGGGCACAATGTTGAACTATTATTGTGGGACAGAACAGGGGAATATTACCATCTAAAGGAGTGGCAGGGATTCCCTATACATGCTATACATGTCCCTGCACAATTCGGTAAAGGACTTAAATCATTAAAGAGTCGGATGCAATTTATAAAAAAGGCTATAGCATTTTTGAAGGATAACTCTTTTGACATTGTGCACGGATGTGACCTTGACGGAGTATTGCCTGCTGTTTTCGTTGGAAACAGACAATTCAGGGTTTATTACGATGTGTTTGATTTTATTTATCTATATAAATCGTATGGTATTTCTTTCATTAGAAAAGCACTGGAATTGCTTGAACATTGGGTTTATAAACAAGTTGACGCTGTTATATTACCCGACGAAAACCGCAGAGAGTTAATACCTCAAAAGTTTGCTTCCAAAATTGCTGTAGTGCCAAATGTTCCCGAATGGACACCAGAGGAACCAGACCATAGCATTCTCGCTTGTTTGCCAGATAAAAAGGTAAAGATTTACTACGCTGGAGTTCTATATCCAGATAGAGGAATTCAAATGCTTCTTGAGTTAGGAACAAGACGTCATGATGTTGGCATAGTGATAGCAGGGAGTGGCATCCTTGAAAACATGGTAAGGCAGTATGCAGAAAAACATAACAATATTGTGTTTCTTGGAAAATTGCCATTGCCCGTTGCACAGGGATTATATAAGCATATAACTCACGTATGGTGTGTTTATGACCCATCAAATCCAATAAACAGACTATCTTCGCCAAACAAATTGTTTGAGGCAATCCTGTCTGAAAGAATTCCCATTGTAGCAAAGGGAACTTATTGGGATGAATATGTAAAAATGCATAATGCAGGGATTGTGATTGATTATGTGAGAGGACTTGAACAACTGGAGGACTTTGATTTTAAACAAACGTTGCCAGTGTTCCAAAAGCAAATAACGAGGATGCAGTTATTGATTAAGGAGAGGAAACAAATGTTTGTTGACATGTTAAAGAAACTTTATTTGTAATTTTTGTACCATATCGCTTGCCTGAAGGGTTGTACATTATAGTTGTTAGAAATAAAAAAGGAATGGCAAGAGCTAAAATAACTCTCTATTGAATGTCCTTAAAATAGGTTAGCTTAACCATGTTTAGTAGGCACTTTAAAATAAATCACCCAGAGCCCTATTAGGACGGCAATTATGACCACGGCTTGAACTAATATATTTTCAATAGCTAGCAAACTTAATGAGACAGAAAGAACCATAATGATTGTGGCGGCTATCTTTGCTTTCAAAGGAATTCCTTTCCCTTCCCTGAAATCGCGTATTGAGTGCCCCACCTTGGGAAGATTGAGAATCCATTGTTCCAGTTTTTTGTTGCTTCGGGCAAAGAAGTATGCGGCAAGTAGAAAGAAAGGGGTGGCAGGCAATCCGGGCAGAACTATTCCAGCAAAGCCAAGTCCTGTTGTCACAAACCCTGCCAATAGGAAGGCTATTCGCATGTAGATTATTTAAATCAAATCTAAATTAGAAAACGTGTTGGGTTTAAATAGCGTTCCATTTAAATTGTGCATTAAACTTCTTTGTTAGAACATAGTTAACTTTGCCAAAAAAACAAGATTATGGAATACAGAATAGAAAGGGACACTCTGGGGGAAGTAAAAGTTCCTGCCGATAAGTATTGGGGTGCTGTTACGCAACGATCATTGAACAATTTCCCTATTGGCGATGATCGGTTCAGGATGCCAATGGAAGTGATTTATGCCTACGCATATATCAAAAAAGCTGCCGCTTATGCTAATAACAAACTTGGTGTTCTGGATAATGAAAGGGCTGAACTTATTATGCGTGTGGCTGATGAAATTCTGGAAGGGAAACTTGACGAACATTTCCCGTTGAAGGTGTGGCAGACAGGTTCCGGAACCCAAACTAATATGAATGTTAACGAAGTTATTGCCAACAGAGGACACGTCCTCAAAGGAGGAAAATTAACAGATAAGGAAAAGTTTTTACATCCCAATGACCATGTTAACAGGTCTCAGTCGTCCAACGATACGTTTCCAACGGCTATGCACATTGCTGCATATATCAAAACCGTGGAATATTTCTTGCCCAGAGTACAATTTCTTTATGATACACTGAAGCAAAAAAGCGATGAATATATCAAGATTGTTAAGATTGGAAGAACTCACTTTATGGATGCTGTTCCCCTGACATTAGGTCAAGAGATTTCGGGCTATGTGGCACAATTGGAATATGGCATTGAGGCGGTGCGTAGTGCCTTGGATCATGTGTTAGAGCTTCCCTTGGGTGGCACTGCCGTGGGAACAGGCTTGAATGCCCCAGAAGGCTTTGACAAACTTGCTATTTCAAAAATTGCTGAGTGGACAGGTTATCCGTTTAGACCCACAAGAAATAAATTTGCAGGTTTGGCAGGACACGAACCTCTTGTTAATTTGCACAATGCTATCAAAACTCTTGCTGTTGCATTCTTTAAAATCGCCAATGACATAAGAATTCTATCATCTGGTCCGCGGTGTGGAATAGGAGAGATTAATCTGCCTGCTAATGAACCTGGTTCTTCAATTATGCCAGGGAAAGTCAATCCTACACAATCAGAGATGGCAACTATGGTTTGCAGTCAGGTCTTTGGGAATGATGTTGCTCTTACAGTGGGTGCCAAGACTGGGCACATGGAACTTAATGTCTTTAAGCCAATGATTATTTATAATGTTTTAACAAGTTTGCAATTGCTGGCAGATGCTATGGATTCCTTTGCCAGAAGGGCAATTATTGGAATGAGCCCCAATGATTACAGAATAAAGATGCATTTGGAACAGTCTCTTATGCTTGTTACAGCCTTGACACCCTATATAGGATATGAAAAAGCTGCAATGATTGCTAAAAAAGCGTATGCTGAAAATAAAACATTGCGGGAAGCAGCCTTAGAACTTGGCTTTTTGACAGAGGAGGAATTTGACAGGATTGTGAGACCCGAGAAGATGGTTAACATCTAATATGAATTTTCATTTGGCGATTTGAGAGAGATTAATTAACTTTACCTCGTGTTAAGATAGTGTTCCCATGCCTGTAAGCACGGTTGACGAACTGTGGATGCTGGTTAATCAATTAAGGCATGATAGGGCATTCCCACATCCAGTTGAATATTTCAAGACCATTGAGACTCATATTTCAATAGTTGTTCTTACCGGTGGATATGCCTATAAATTTAAAAAGCCAGTTGACTACGGCTTTTTGGACTTTTCTACTTATGCAAAACGTGAGTACTACTGCAATCAGGAGGTTTCTTTTAACAAGCGGCTTGCCCCAGATGTCTATATTGACGTTCGGTACGTGGGAGGGATGCCCCCACGAATAGGGGGAGAACCCATTATTGAGCCTGTGGTGTTTATGCACGAATTCCCACAGGAAGAGATTTTTATACACAAAATAAAACATGGTACTCTGACTTTAAGGGATTTTGCTCGCATTGGTATACATGCAGGTACTTTTCATTTGAATACAGATATAGCACCTGTGGAATCGCGATTTGGTAGTCCCGAAGTAGTGAGACATTATGTTGTTCAGAATTTTGAACAGATCAGGAACCACTGGCAAAAGAACACTCCCTTGCCAGATCACTTCTATGAACTTGAGAATTGGTCACTCAGAAGAAGTGATGAACTTGAAGAATTGATATCTCAACGAAAGCAGGACGGATTCGTGAGACACTGTCATGGAGACATGCACCTAAAAAATATTGTTGATTTCAAAGGAAAAATACAAATTTTTGATTGTATAGAATTTAACGAAGAACTGGCATGGATTGATGTTATTAACGAGATAGCTTTTCTTATGATGGATACTGCCTATCATAATTCCGAGCATCTTGGTTGGAACTTTTTGAATTGGTGGCTGGCATGGACAGGAGATTTTGAAGGACTGAAATTGCTTCAATATTATATGACATATCGGGCAATGGTAAGAGCTAAAGTGAGTTTGTTTCAAGGAGATGTTGAAACAACACTTAATTACCTTGACCTGGCATATAAGTTCGCAAGAAGGAAGAAAAAACCTGTGCTTGTTATAATGGTTGGTGTGTCTGGTTCCGGCAAAAGCACTATTGCGGAGCACCTTTCGGCTTACGGGCAATTTATCTGGTTACGGTCAGATGTGGAGCGTAAACGACTGGCTGGTTTATTACCCGACCAAGCAAGTGACGGCTCTATTTACTCACCGGAATATAACCATAAGACCTATCAGAAGCTATATTCACTGGCGAAGGAAAATCTATTAAATGGTTTTGGCGTCGTCGTTGATGCCACATTTCTCAGAAGGGACCATCGCCTTTCCTTTGTTGATATGGCACGCCAGTTAGACATTCCATATTACATAATTTATGCTTACGCTGATGAGTCTGTGTATGAATCGAGAATATTACATAGACAGGGTAGAGAAGGGGAGCCGTCGGAAGCAACCGTGGAAGTAATGCGTAAACAATTGGTAACTCTTGAGCCCCCTTCCTCTGAAGAAGGAATTGTATTTCATGTGGATACATCTCATCGCT
>WFXT01000164.1 GCA_015490475.1 Bacteroidota bacterium | reverse complement strand
TTACCACCCAAGACAAAAAAGCACTACTTACAATTGCCAGAAATGCCCTAAAGGACACCATTGAAGGTAAAAGAACACCTCCATCACTGGACCACCTGCCAGAATCATTGAATACACCCGCACGCACCTTCGTTACTATTACGGATAATGAGGGCAATTTAAGGGGGTGCATGGGAACACTTACACCCTTGCCACTTGCCCTATCGGTATATGAAAGTGCCATTAATGCGGGGTTTCACGACCCACGCTTCCCACCACTTACACTACCAGAACTTGATAATGTCAAATTGCACATTAGCATACTAAGCGAATTTGAACCTTTGGAATATTCCGATTTTGATGATTTAGCACAAAAAATTTCTACCACAAAGCCAGGAATTTTACTTATGCATCCTTTGGGTAGAGCCCTGCTACTTCCCTCTGTGTGGGACAAAATTCCCGACCCATATCAGTTCCTTCTTGCTCTGGCAAATAAGGCAGGTTTCGGTCCAGATATATTCAATGACTATCAAACAAGGGTTTTCACTTTTACAACAGAAGAAATCCATGAAAGCAACACATAAATAAAAAAAGGGCGGTCCCCGAAGGAACCGCCCCCAATCAATCACAAGTACACACCATCACCTGTTCTATCGGGAAGTTTTAGCCCATCTATACCATTTCACTTCATTGTCGGTTTGAATACCTATCAGATAAATTCCCACTGGAACATTTGACATATCAATCGTAACATTATCTCCGTTTAAGCCAGAGATATGGTGTATGGTTCTTCCTTCAATATCCCTTACTATGATGGCATCTACTGGTGCTTCACATAGCAATCTTAGAACATGCGAGGTTCCGTTTACCGAACATGATTTCATACTTGCCATAGCCATTCCGGTTATAGTAATTGAATCTTGGGCTGTGCATCCATTAGCATCAACAACTGTAACCACATAGGTTCCAGCAGAAGCATTGGTTACCACAGAATCGTTGTCGCCATTGGACCATTGATATTGATATGGAGGTGTTCCGCCCGATGCACTGGCTATTAAGTCTCCGTTCTGGACAGATATAGACACAGAGAGTGCAGGAGGCTCATTAACATTGAAGGAGGCAGTATATGTGCATCCATTAGCATCGGTAACTGTAACGGTATATGTTCCTGCCGGAACGCCAGAGATGTCTTCGGTAGTAGCAATCTGATTGTTGTTAGCATCGGTCCATGAGAATGTGTAAGGTCCTGTACCGCCTGAAACGGTGATATATATTTCGCCATCAGAACCACCATTGCATGACACATCAACTATACTGTCTTGAACGAAAATAGCAGAAGGTTCGTTGACCGTGAATGTAGCGGTTTGGGTGCATCCATTGGCGTCCGTAACAGTAACAGTATATGCTCCTGCTGGAACGCCTGAAATGTCCTCAGTAGTAGCAATCTGATTGTTGTTAGCATCAGTCCACGAGAATGTGTAAGGTCCTGTACCGCCTGAAACAGTAATGTCTATGGCACCATCTGAGCCGCCATTACAGGACACGTCGGTTACGTTTGCCTGAACAGTAATATTAACTGTTGCTCCGACAGTGAACTGTGCAGTGGCAGTACATCCATTATTGTCTGTAACCGTGACGGTGTAAGTTCCGGGGTCAAGATTAGAAATGTTTTGTGTTGTAGCGGAAAAGTTATTAGGTCCTGTCCACGAGTAGGAGTAAGGAGCTGTTCCACCCGAAACAGTAATGTTAATAGCACCGTCTTGGGAACCATTACACGAAGCATCAGTAACGTTGCCCTGAATAGTAATGGCTGTTGGTTCGTTGACTGTAAAAGAAGCACTTTGAGTACATCCATTAGCATCAACAACCCAAACGGTATATGTTCCCGCCGGCAAATTAGAGACATCTTCCGTTACTGCAATCGGGTTATTATTTGCATCCGTCCATGTATATGTGTAGGGACCAGTGCCTCCAGAGACCGTAATATCAATAGCACCGTCTGAACCACCATTGCATGAAACATGGGTTATGCTATTGAGCTGTATGGATATTGCTGGTGGTTGATTTACCGTGAATGTTGCCGTTTGCTGGCATCCATTACCATCGGTTACGGTAACAGTATATTGGCCTGCGGATAATCCTGAAACGTCCTCTGTGTTTGCAATTGGATTGTTATTGGCATCTGTCCACGAGAATGAGTAAGGTCCCGTTCCACCAGAAACGGTAATATCTATGGCACCATCGGAACCACCATTACAAGAAACATCAGTTACAGTGCCCTGAATTGAAATGGCAGGTGGTTCTGTGACGGTAAATGAAGCAGTAGATTGACAACCTGTTATCGCAGGTTCTGTAACAGTTACAGTGTATGTTCCTGCCCCAATGTTGCTAATGTTTTGCGTGTTGGCAGTAAAGTTATTAGGTCCTGTCCATGAATATCCATAATTTGCACCCTGCATACCGATCACATTGGTATTAATAGCACCGTCGGAACCGCCATTACAGGAAACATTTTGCAGTGAAGCAAGGGTTACGATAGGGGTCCATCCAGTCTGGCTATAAGACACATTATAGGGCTGGAAGTTTATAGTAGCACCTTGTGGGTTAACAACCTGGAAGGTAATGTTAGCAGGCACTTGAGGTGCCGTCCCTGTTTGCAGGCTGATATTTGAAGCGTTTGGTAATCCTGCAAGTTGATTTATAGCAAATGCATTACATCCGAAGTTGGCAATGTCTGAAGTCCTGAAGTTTAAAATATCGCCATTTCCAGTGCCAAAGTTAGCTGCCACATATATCTTGCCCGTTCCTGCGTGATATTTAATTCGTGCATAATGTGAATTGCTCAACGCATCATTATTTGCCCCTGTGAGCGGATGGTCATACCCTGCCGCTGTTACCACTGTGACATTAGCTGGGTCCACTTCTGCCAATAGCAAGCCACCATTATCGTTGGCGTCAACATACTCCTTGTCTTCAATAGCAACAAGAACATTGCCAGATGGAAGCTCTTCTACATCTACTACTCTGTTTACAGAAGTGCTATTGCTAACGTTAATAACCAGGTCCTGAGTCACACTTCCTGTTGACGGGTCAATAACGAGAATAGCGGGAAAATATTTACTTATTGCACTGTGCCCGGTGTAACCAACCGCCACAAGATTACCAGAAGACAATTCAATAATATCGTATATCCTCAACTCAAGGTCCATACTAAATTGATTGTGCCAATACCAGAGTTTTTGGGTCCACACGACAGAATTATTAGTCACATCTATGCGTGCTACTACACTTACCCATGCACCGAAACTCAGACCAGGGTCATAATATTCACCTGTTACAATGACATCACCATTATTCAACATTATAAGCCGTATTAATCTCGGGGCACCGGCGGGGGCAGTGCAAAACACAGGAATCTGTGCCACTAATTGCCCAAGGGTATCAAACTTGAACAACATGGCACATTCAGTATTTCCTGAAGTTTCTTGAGCCCTTCCCCCTGCCACATATAAATAGCCATCAGAAGATTCATATACATCAGCGAAGAAAAGGATAAAAGGATTGCCCAACACCTGCATAGTGTATATAGAATCCCATATAATGTTACCCTGGGGGTCTAGTTTGGCGAGCCATCCATAGAAATTACTACCACTTACCACGCTACCAACCATCCACAATTCCCCATTGGCACGCCTAAACGTTTTGCCAGAAAAGAATGTGTATGATGAGTTATTTGGGTCGTCCTGAAAAGAATAAACATTTTGAAGTGCCCCAGAAGAATCCAGATATACCAGAGAGTATCTTTCCGGTCCTTGGTTGACCACATTCAGGACTGACCCGTCACTGTTCACGTACATGTCTATTATGTACTCCCCATCAGTAGAATTACCGTAGGACGTTGCCCAGTTTTGCGGTTGTGCCATTCCTGAATTACAAATTAACATGCATAGCCCTATTAGCAAACTACCAATTCCAACCTTTCTGCACCTCATAGCGTTTTTATTTTGGGTTACATTTATACTGATGCAATATCTTTATTTAAGGTTGCATCGGTTAGCTCAATGTATTTTTCCCCTTGATTATTCTTAGTTTCGTAACACTTTTACAGCAGAATAACAATGCTAATACAACAAGCTAACAATCATCACATATCAATTCAAACGTATGCTATATCTTTGCACAAAACAATACTTATATGAGCACTACGGCTGTTGATAGATGGTCAAGTGGAACATCACCTTTCAATGTTACATGGGGCAAGCTGATGATGTGGCTATTTCTTGTCTCAGACGCATTCACTTTCGGAGCGTTGTTAATTTCTTATGCCAGCATAAGAGCTGCGGCGGAATCCTGGCCTAATCCAGAAGAAGTTTTTTCTGCCTTTCCCTTTAC
Organism: Bacteroidota bacterium; assembly: GCA_015490475.1. Taxonomy (GTDB): domain Bacteria; phylum Bacteroidota; class Bacteroidia; order JAADEI01; family JAADEI01; genus JAADEI01. The sequence continues at coordinate 1,789 of WFXT01000164.1, read as the reverse complement.
ACACGCTAAGATTCCCCTTGGTTTTGTTAGTTTAATGACTTTCATCCTTATTGCCAGTAGTGTTACCATGGTATTAGCTGTTCGGGCAGGTGCCCTCAAAGACAGAAAAGGTGTTGTTAAATATCTTGCCTTGACCATAATCGGTGGTCTTATATTCCTTTCTTCTCAGGCATGGGAATGGACGCATCTCATTATGGAAGGGATGACCATTTCGTCCAACCCGTGGGGACCCCCTCAATTCGGTCAGTTCTTCTTTCTAATAACTGGTTTTCACGGTGCCCACGTTTTTTCAGGAGTGGTGCTCAACTTCATTGTCCTATTGAAAGCCATAAACGGTGATTTTGATAGGAGTGGCTCATACCAGGTAGTTGAAAATGTGGGACTTTACTGGCACTTCGTTGACCTGGTCTGGGTCTTTGTCTTTCTCGCTTACTACCTAATCTCTGCATAAAAACAAAAGAACGATGGCACAGGCAATTTCCATTCGGTCGGTAATGATTGTCTTCTGGGTCCTGTTCATTGTTACTATAGTTGAAGTGGCAATGGCTATCTATTGGCCCCCCGAACTGCCAAAGGGTATCCTTGATTTCTTCCTTGTTTTGTTCACTCTCGTCAAAGCCTACTTCATAGTAGCGGAATTTATGCACCTTAAATATGAATTGCGACCTCTAATAATTATGGTATTATCACCTCTTATACTGTTCATCTGGTTCATTCTCGCCTTCGTAATTGATGGTACTTGGTGGGGCTACCTTAAACAAGTTTTTGGACTATGAAGAAATGGTTTATTGCGGGAGCCATACTTATTGGTTTGCCCGCTGCTTTCTACATAGCGCTTAAATTCTACAAACCACAGCCAGACCTTCCTTATTTAGGTCCCAAACGTATAGACACAATATACAGAAATGATGGTTCCTTTGAAGTGGTTGAAAAACCATATTACGTTGATAACTTCTGCCTATTGACAGAAGATAGTACTACACTATGCTGGAACGACTTGCGTGGTAAAGTTGTCGTGGTGGATTTTTTCTTTACTCGTTGTCCAGGAATATGCCCTGTGCTATCAAAAAGCATGAAACGAATTCAAGACTTCTATGCGGATAAAGAGGACCTTGTCTTGGTTTCTATAACCGTTGACCCGGAATATGACAAACCTTCTGTGTTGAAGAGATATGCTCAGAAATATGGTTATATACCAGGAAGATGGATTTTCCTTACAGGACCAAGAGATTCTATCAAAAAAATATCCATAAAAGGCTTCTTCCTGCCCCTCTCTGGTAGCAAACCCAGTGATTTAACACACAGTGAAAAATTAGTATTAGTTGATAGAGAAGGGCATATAAGAGGATATTATATCGGAACCGACAAGAAAGATGTTGACCGATTAATCCAACATTTAAGGACTCTGCTTTAATTTTGACTTAAACCAAACAGGTGATAGATAAGACCAGAATCTTCTGGACAACAATTATCAGTCTTGCTTTTTCAGCAGTGGTGTTAATTATTTATTTCTATGAAGGGACACAAAAAGACATCCCCTCCTGGATGAAAAGAATTCCGCAATATAATGCCATTATAAATAGCTTGACAACAATATTCCTAATTTCTGGTTTCTTCGCAATTAAGAAATATAAAATTGCCATTCACAAAACCTTTATGCTCTTAGCAGCTGCTTGCACACTCGCTTTTTTTATCCTATATAGCATATACCACGTTAATGTGCCCCCCACTACTTTTGGAGGACCCACACCCGTGAAATACATTTACTATTTTGTGCTCATAACCCACA
>WFXT01000163.1 GCA_015490475.1 Bacteroidota bacterium | reverse complement strand
ATAAGCATGAGCGTAGGCAACACGGGGACTGTCTTTGGTATTATATCTTATCTTAAAAGCTTCGGCTACTTCAAGAGACTTTATATTTACAATTGCAAATGCTGGGAATTCTCTCTTTAAAACAGAGTCAAAAATAGAAAAAGTTACTAAAACTGTTGAGTCATTTATCATAGCGGGTTTACCTGCATAGGTAACAGGGTAGTTATCTACTGTTAGTGTGAGAAGAGAAGGCAGGCGACAACTATTAGTCTTTCCTGTCAGAAGTATGATGCCTGTTTCTGGTTTGAGAGGGGGGATGTCTGGTAACCTTTTGTAAGTTCCTGAGGCAATCCATGTAGTATCAGAACCATGGTTAAACCCAGCAATATGCTGGATAGATACTTCACCGCCGTTTAGTAAAGTGGAATCAACTTGAAAATTAAACTGGCAATTTAGTGCTGTGGAATCATTTTCAGGATTTATGCTCATTTTAAAAATCGTCAGAAAGGGAAAATTGTTGTTTTTAGAATGTGGAGTTCTCACTCTTGGGGAATTGGTTACGAGACCCCAGAAGTTGAGAGAGGTTCCCAGTAGCCCTGCGAGTCGTGTTGAGTATAAGGTGCTATCTGAATCATAAATGAGAGAGATTTTGAACAGTTTGTGTGTTAACGTGTCGTTGTAATACTTTGAAAAGAAAAGGAAGCCTTGCTTAAAAAAGATAGGCACCGTGTCTTTCAATATCATTGTGGCATTGATAGGGGTTAATACGGCTGGTGGCATAAGTGTATTACGCAACCTGGGAGAAGATAATACTGGTAGAGCATGGTAAAAAAAGCGAGCACCAAAGGGCTGCGAGGCATTGATTTTAGGAGTGGTAACCTCAACGTTGTGTAGTAAAAAAGTAGTTATAATAAAACCCGGACTGTCTGTTGCTCTATGATTTTTTACCACAAATGCACTTATTGAATATGTAGTCAAGGGAATTATGAAGAAACCTCGTTTAATGATAGTGGAGTTAGTGGAGGGAATGCTATATTCATATTCTTGAGTGTTATCCCAGACATTGCCACATTCTATGGTTCTCCAGAGGGGGAGATCATCAAGGCTACGAGTTTGTGCAAAGCTATTTATCGTAACAATCAGAAATAATGCGATATTTACTATATATCTCGACGCATTTATCATGAAAACGAGGTTTATATTGGTAAAAATACAGGAAGTCGTTATATGCCAGTAACATGTGTTTATAAATTGTATGAATTAAAAAATACCTCTTGCAATTTGAACAAAATCCTTCGGGATAGTGTTGTGCGTATAAGGAGATAGTAAAAATTAATGGATGAGCAAGAAGGGACGTGTGTTGGTTGCAATGAGTGGCGGCGTTGACTCTTCTGTGGCGGCATATCTACTGTTGCAGGAGGGATATGAAGTCATTGGTATAACTATGAAGACGTGGGATTATCGTATTGCAGGGACGGTGAGGAGAGGCACTGGTTGTTGCACAGTTGATGATATACATGATGCCCGAGCAGTAGCTTTAAAACTCGGTTTTCCTCACTATGTGGTTGATATTCGGGAAGAGTTTAAACATTTCGTTATTGACTACTTTGTTAAGGAATATGTACAAGGTAGGACACCAAATCCATGTATTTCTTGCAACACTTTCATTAAGTGGTATGTGCTATTTAAATATGCAGATAAGCTGGGATGTGAATATGTTGCAACGGGGCATCATGCGAGAATTAGAAAAGAAGGAAACAGATGGATTCTATATCGGGGTAAAGACAGAGCAAAAGACCAATCTTATGTTCTGTGGAACTTGAAACAACACGAGCTAGCTCGGACAATTTTCCCTGTGGGTAATTATTACAAACGAGAAGTAAGACAAATAGCCAAGGAAGCAGGTCTGGATTATGTGGCTGACAAACCAGATAGTTATGAAATATGTTTTATTCCAGATAATGATTATAGAGGCTTTCTCAAGCGTCAGGTCCCCGAATTAGAAAAACTGGAAGGTGGATTGATTATAACAACAAGTGGAAAGGTAGTTGGAAGACACAAAGGTTATCCATTTTATACAATTGGTCAAAGGAGAGGTCTGGGCATTGCCCTCGGTGAACCCTATTATGTCGTGCATATTGACCCGAAAAGTAATGTTATTGTTGTGGGAACTAAGGATGAACTGTATTCCAAAGCTATGGAGATAGATACCACCAACTGGATTAAATATGAAAAGCCTTCAGAAGGGATGGAAGTTATTGCTCAAATCAGGTCAATGCACAAAGGAAACAAGGCTGTTATTGAGCAAGTTGATGATAATTCGGCAGTGATAAGGTTTGTGGAACCTGCTATGGCTGTTACCCCGGGTCAATCGGCAGTTCTTTATGAGGGAGAAGATGTGGTGGGGGGAGGTATTATTGCAAAGGCAGAACCCGTTAAAAACATCAAAGTAGGGAATGAAAAAGTTTCTGCTTAGCATTATAATTCTTAGTGTGGTTGTTGTGTCTTGCCGGAAGCAAGAAGATTCAGCACCAGTATATTCAGATTTGTTTTATTATCCCCTACAAGTTGGGGATTGCAAAGAATATTACGTAGATTCTGCCATATTGATTGATGGGCAGTGGCGATATGTCTCAGGTATTTTACGAGAAAGTGTTGTAGAGCATTTCGCAGGTGCCACTGGTGAACAGGTTTTCAGAATTAGGCGAAGATGGAAAGATGACTCAGTTAGTGTGTGGCGAGAAGCACCAGTCCATTTTGCATGGTATGAAAACAATAGTCTCAGGCGAGATGAGGAAAACATAATATTTAACAGACTCTCATTTCCCATACGTATCGGTAGAACATGGCAGGGAACCCCTGATTTGGAGCTTAATCAAATTGAGGATCAGGAAATTTTATATCTGAGTAAATGGGACTTTTATTATGAAGAAGTTCATAGTCCGTGGAATGATTTTGATAGCACTGTTCTGGTTATTGAGAGAAAGGAAAACCTTGTCATTTCTGTTGATACCTTTTATTCAAGATATGCATACAATATTGGGCTCGTTGAACAATATTCATTACATCTTGAAAGGGATTCGCTAAATCAACCCTTTCAGAGGGGCTTTAGAGCTTATGTACGCTTTAAAGGCTTGTGTCAGTGAGTGTGGCGAGGGCGGGAGTTGAACCCGCGACCTTGGGATTATGATTCCCACGCTCTAACCAGCTGAGCTACCTCGCCCCTCGCACTATATAAAGTGTTCAGATAACCGAAAAGTTCCTGAATTTATTAATTGTCTATATATCAGCAATTTATCTCTGAATATTGCTATTTTGTTGACCAAATCCCCTTTTTGATTTATTCAGCCTATCTATATTTGCACAAAATGTTTGGCATTGATGAAACGCTTACTGTGGTTAACGGTGGCTTTGGCGATTAGTGGATATGCTATTGCTCAGCCTTCCGCTGAAGAAGGGGAAAAGCTTTTCAAGCAAAGATGTGCATCCTGCCATGATATAGAAAGGAAATTGGTAGGTCCACCTTTGAAAAATGTAACCGAAAGAAGGGATGAAGAGTGGCTTATTAAGTTTATTAGAAATTCGCAGGAATTAATTAATGCAGGAGACCCTATAGCAGTGCAAATTTTTGAGGAATATAACAGGATTCCGATGCCTCCACATCCCGACCTTACAGATGACCAGATTAAATCTATTCTTGCTTATATAGAAAAGGCATCAAAAGGGGAAACTGTTGCTTCCGAGAAGCAGGAAGAGCAGCAACAGGTCTCTGCTGTTCCAAGTGAGAAAATGCAGGAATTGATCCAGCGGGGAGAAAAGCTATTTAGACAAAATTGTGCCGCCTGTCACAAGATTGATAAAGATTTAACAGGACCAGCTCTGGCGGGAGTCACTAAGCGTCGTGATAGGGAATGGCTGTATCGTTGGATACGTAATTCTCAGGAATTGATATCCGAAGGAGACCCAATAGCAGTCCAACTGTTTGAGGAGTGGAATAGGGTCCCAATGCCACCGTTCCCTCAATTGACCAACGAAGACATTGACGCTATTCTGGCTTACATTGAATACGAAGAATCGGCGAAGGCAGAAGCTGTTGCGCCAACACCGGGTGTTGAAGCGGAAGAAGAAGCTAAGCCAACACCTTTGTGGAAGTCTTTACTTATTGTTTCCGTGATTGTGTTGTTAATATTATCCGCAGTCATTACTTCATTATGGCGTAGGAAAGCATATCAATTAATTCAGCAGGGCAAGGAAGTGCCCACACCACCTACAATAGTTGAAATCTTCACAAGTAAGTATCTTACTGTCCCGCTTATAACTATTTTGGTTGTATGGGGAATCTGGGAAGTGTGGAACTGGGGTGCAGACCTTGGACACTCTGTTGGATATGCACCTGAACAACCGATATATTTCTCACATGCTATTCATGCAGGGAAACTGGGAATTGATTGTCAGCATTGCCATTTCGGTGCAAGGAAGGGTAGAATGGCAGGTATTCCGCCAGTATCAGTGTGTATGAATTGTCATAGAGGAGTGCAGGAATCAAATGTTGTGTTGCCAAATGGTAAAACTGGCACTGAAGAAATCAAGAAATTGCTAGCACATTTTGAGTCTGGAGAGCCCATTCGTTGGGTCCGTGTCTTTAGCAATCCTGACCATGTTTATTTCAATCACTTCCAGCATGTGGTTATAGGAAAGGTGGAATGTCAGGAATGTCATGGTCCAATTGAAACTATGCATAAGGTGAAAAAAACATTCAGGATTTCAATGGGCTTTTGCCTTGAATGTCACCGTGAAAGAAATGTTGACCTTGACAATGGTTATTACAAAGCATATTATGAGGATTACTTGAAAAGAATTCATGAAGGGAAAGTTGATGGCATCACGGTAGCACAAATAGGCGGTGCCGACTGTCAACGTTGCCACTATTAATTTTGCAAAATATAACGGTAGCCATGGAAAAGAAAAAGTACTGGAAAAGCATTCAAGAGGGCAAGCATAATGTACAAAAGGAAGGGAAAAACTACCATCCTGAGTTTGGCGAATGGGTTGAGAACACAATATTTAAAAAACAATTAAGCCGGCGTGACTTTTTGAAATGGACCGGCTTAACAACCGCTGCCACTACGTTAGCTTCATGTTGGGAAGTGCCCGTAAGAAAGGCAATACCATATTTTATTCAGCCTGAAGAGTCTATACCGGGTGTTGCAGTTCACTATGCCACAGCTTATTTTGATGGAGAGGAGTTTGCCAGCTTATTGGTAAGAACTCGCGAGGGCAGACCGATAAAAGTAGAACCCCATCCTAAGGCACCCTTTAATGCAACTTCGGCTAAAATTCAGGGTTCATTATTTAATCTCTATGACCACAGGAGACTGGATAGTCCCCTTAATAAGGGAGAAAAAGTTTCGTGGGAAAAAGCTTTAAAGGACACAAAGGTAATTTTAGACAGCGTAAAGGAGAATGGCAAAGTCAGAATTGTTACACCTACAATAATCAGTCCCGCTACTAAACAACTGTTAAGTGAATTTTTATCTTCTTTCTCTGATGCCAAACACATTCAATATGATGTTGTTTCGTTCTCTGCATTGTTAGATGCCCATGAAAAGGCATTCGGAAAGAGGGTTATACCTGATTATCGCATAGATAAAGCCAAGGTTGTTCTTGGTGTTGAAGCGGACTTTTTAGGGGGCTGGCTGTCCGCTGGCGAAATGGCACGTCGTTATGGAGCAGCACGTCGCGTTACGAAACAGTCCCCTGAAATGCTATTACATCTACAAGCTGAATCACGATATAGTCTTACAGGAAGCAATGCTGACTATAGATACAAGTTGCAGGTTGGCGAACATCTTCCATTTATAATTGGCTTGTATAACGAAATTGCTAAAAAAACAGATTCTGGATTACCTACTGTGGCTGTTTCTCTGTCTGAGGACTTGAAGAAGTATGTGGAAGAAGTTTCCGAAAAATTATTGTCTGCACCGGGATATGCCCTTGTGTTATATGGTCCCAATGACCTCAAAGGGCAAATGTTTGCTGTGGCTATTAATTATTTATTGGGCGCTTATGATAGTGGGCTTGCTGACATTGAAAAACCTTTGTATATTAGGCAAGGTAGTGACCATGAGTTCTTTGAGCTTGTTGATGAAATGAACAAAGGACAAGTGGATGTTTTGATACTCTATGATGTTAACCCAGCCTATGACTATGCATATCCAGAAGTCTTTGCAGAAGCTCTTAAGAAAGTGAAACATGTAATCACTCTTGCAGACAAGAATCATGAGACAGGACAATTAAGTGAGTGGGTCCTTCCTTCTTCTGTTCCTTATGAATCTTGGCGTGATTATCTGCCTAAGGAAGGTGTTTACTTCATTGCACAGCCTGTGTTTACAGGGCTCTATAACGCTAAGCAATTTGAAGATATTCTGTTGGCATGGTTAGGACAGGACCAGAACTTTTATACATACTTGAAGAACTTCTGGACCAATAACATTTATCCTCTTTATGGCGAACAAAAGGACCCTGAATCATTATGGCAAACAACTGTTCATGATGGATATTTCATGTTAAAAAGAAGTGCTACTCAAGGGGAACAACAAGACGGCACACAGGAGGATTCAATGCAGGCAGATTGGAGTCAGTATGTTAACGAAGCTAGTTCAATTGAAAGCCCTGAGTTATCATCACCTGCAGTTTACCTATATGAACCGATTATTGGTACAGGGCGATATTCAAATAATGCATGGCTTCAGGAAACACCAGACCCATTGACAAAAGTGGTTTGGGACAATTTTGTTGCTGTGGGTCCCGCCTTTGCTCGTGAAAATGGCTATAAAACAGGAGACCTTGTAAGGGTTTCCTTGATGAAGGGCAGTGGTACTTATACAGTTGAATTGCCCATTGTTGTTCAACCGGGTATAGCGAAAGGAGTTTATGCTATTGCAGTGGGCTATGGGCGAACGGCAGATGGCAAGGTAGCACAAACAGGAAAGAATGCATTTCCGTTTGCTTCGCTTGTTAAACAAGGGGGCAAATATTATGTATTGTGGATAACGTCAGGCGTTAAGGTTGAAAAAACAGGACAGACCTATAAGATAGTCTCAACGCAGGAGCATTTCAATCTGGAAGGCAGACCGATTGTAAGGGAAACGACATTGGAAGAGTGGAAAGAGAATCCATGGAGTGGCAATGAAGAACGTGCTGATACGGAAAAAATCAAGAAACTTAGAAAGACAACCTTCTACCCAGAGAGGGAATTTGTGCAGCACTGGGATATGGTTATAGACCTGTCCCTGTGTATAGGTTGTGGGGCATGTGTGGTTGCATGTGATAACGAAAACAATGTCCCTGTAGTTGGTAAGGAAGAGGTTAGCAGAGTTCACGAAATGCACTGGATGCGCATTGATCTCTATTACTCTGGAGACCCTGAAAATCCAGATGCTGTCTATCAACCTATGTTATGTCAACATTGTGACCATGCACCCTGTGAGAATGTATGTCCCGTTGCTGCGACTAATAGTAGTGTGGATGGCATTAATCAAATGGCATATAACAGATGTATTGGAACAAGATATTGTGCAAACAACTGTCCATATAAGGTGAGACGATTTAACTGGTATGATTACACTGGTGCTGATTCATTCCCACTTAATGAAAAGATCGTGGAAGATGGACCATTTGCTAATGACAAGAATAGGTTGATTCTGAATCCTGATGTTGTTGTCAGGAGTAGGGGTGTCATGGAAAAATGTTCCTTCTGCATACAGAGAATTCAAGAAGCTAAATTGAAAGCAAAAGCAGAAGGTCGCAAAATAAGAGACGGAGAAATTAAAACAGCCTGTCAGGCAGCATGTCCAACAGGAGCAATTCAGTTTGGAGACGGAGCTGACAAATCAACAAAGGTTGCCCAACTCATTGAAAGTGATGAGAGAATCTATTATGTCCTTGAAGAACTTCACACATTGCCTTCTGTTGCTTACATGACCAAAATCCGTAACCGTTCAAAACAAAATGCCTAACCCATGCATGGATACGAATCACCATTAAGACCAGTACTTGTTAAAGGAGAGAAGACCTACAAAGACGTTACACGGGATATTTTAAGACCCATTCTTGGAAAACCATCGTGGCTTTGGTATCTGGGACTTGCCGTCTCATCCTTAGCTCTTCTATGGGGATTGTATGCCATAGGGAGAACAATCTTTTTTGGCGTTGGTGAATGGAATATTAACAGAACCATCGGCTGGGGATGGGCAATTATCAACTTCGTTTGGTGGATTGGTATTGGTCACGCAGGAACACTTATCTCTGCTATTTTGCTATTATTCAGGCAAAAGTGGAGAACTGCTGTTAATAGGTCCGCTGAGGCAATGACCATCTTTGCTGTTATGTGTGCAGGACTATTCCCTGCCCTGCACGTAGGTAGGCACCTTGTTGTGTTCTTTATTTTTCCTTATCCCAATTCCCGTGGTCCCCTATGGGTCAACTTTAACTCACCACTTTTCTGGGACGTAACGGCTATATCAACTTATTTCCTTGTTTCGCTTCTATTCTGGTACATTGGTTTAATTCCAGACCTTGCTATAATTCGCGACTATACAAAATCTGCAATTAAGAGGAAGATTTATGGTATCCTATCTTTCGGATGGCTTGGTTCCTTGAAGCAATGGCAACGCTGGGAAACAATAAGCCTACATCTTGCAGGATTGGCTACACCACTGGTGCTTTCAGTCCACTCAATAGTTAGTTTTGACTTTGCCACTTCCGTCATTCCAGGATGGCACACAACCATCTTCCCACCTTATTTCGTTGCTGGTGCCGTCTTTTCTGGCTTCGGAATGGTGTTGACATTACTACTTATCGCACGCAAAGCAATGAATCTGGAAGACTATATAACAGTTGACCACATTGAGTATATGAATAAGATTCTGCTTGCCACAGGTTCTATTGTTGGTACTGCTTATCTGACAGAGCTATTCATTGCTTGGTATTCCGGCAATATCTATGAACAATATGCTTTCTGGAACAGGGCTTTCGGTCCATATTGGTGGTCATATTGGATTATGATGGCTTGCAACGTTATATTTCCTCAAACGTTCTGGATACGCAAATTCAGGAGGAATCTGTGGTGGACATTTATCGTGTCAATACTGGTTAATATAGGCATGTGGTTTGAGCGTTTTGTTATCGTTGTTACTTCCTTGCACAGAGATTTCCTTCCCTCTGCATGGTCAATGTATTTTGCTTCGTGGGTGGAAGTGTCAATATACATAGGAACACTTGGCTTGTTCTTTACTCTTTTCTTCCTCTTTATAAGATTTTTCCCTGTCATTGCAATTTCGGAAATTAAGCACATCCTTGGTAGTGAAATGGCTCTGCTTAAGAGGAAAAAGTCAAGTGCAACAGTAGTAGAAAGTGAAAATTAATTAGGGCAATGAAGAGAGAAAAAATTTATCAGGTTCTTTTAACCGATGATGAACATAAGTTGGTGGAAATAGTAAAAAGACTTAAAGAAGCCAATCAACCTGTCCTTGATGTCTATTCGCCAGTGCCAGTGGAAGAAGTGGAGCATATTCTTGAGGTTCCCGAAAGTAGGCTTCCCAAAGCGGGCTTCTGGATTGGTTTCACAATGGGAACTACGGCGCTTCTCATTATGGCGTGGATGATGGGGGTAAGCTATCCCATTGTGTTTGGTGGTAAACCATACATACCTCTGCCCTCTTTTGTTCCGCCTACCTTTGAGGCAACAGTTCTCACTTCTGCTTATGGAATGGGTATAATTATGTTTATCGTAAGTAAGCTGGTTCCTATGATGAAAGCCCACCCCATAGACCCTCGTATCACTGACTATTTGTTTGCCGTTTTGCTTGATGAAAGTGCAGATGAGGAAGTTGTGAAAAATATTGCTAAGGATTTTGAAGCAGAATACAAAAAAGTTAATGCCCCAGAGGATGTAGTGATAACATAAAAATTGCAAGAGACATGAAAAAGTACTATGCATTAATAGTGGTTACAGGCATATTCCTTGGGTCTTGCGCATCAGAAGATCATCCGGGATACATCTGGTATCCAGACATGTTCGCATCCAGAGCGTGGGAACCCCT
>WFXT01000162.1 GCA_015490475.1 Bacteroidota bacterium | reverse complement strand
CCATTAAGGCAAAAGCAGTGTGGATAACTACAGACCCGGAGAATTATGTGTATATAATTACGCCATCTGGTAGAATTGAAAAATGGGGCACTCCTCTGCACAAACCAATCTATAAGATTGACACAATACATACTATACGAACAGAGTACGATACAATAATTAAGACAGACACCATCATTACTATTGATCCTCTACAAGGAACAGAGACAGTTACTGTTAAAACAGACACCATCATAAAAGATACTACGCTCACTTTCACTTATTACGACACGGTTAAAGTCATACGTCAGGACACGCTCCTTTACTACGTGTTTTCGCCAGAACTTGGCAAACCCGCCACACTACAATGGGTCAAACCAGGTGTTTTAATGGCATATTATAGAGATGCTCAGACCATTGTGTTTTATGATAATACTCTTTCGGAACTCTACAAGTTGCCCACCCAATCAATAGGTATGGAAGAAGTAACTGCTGTTTGTGGCGGTCCCGGAAGAACCTTGTGGCTCTATGACAAAGGCAAAAAAAGGCTCTATTTGTATAACTATTTGCTCAAGAAAACAATGGAAAGTTCTTTTGTACCCATGGAATTGGGCTTTGTTCCAGAGCCAGTTAGTATAACATGGGATGGTAAGCATCTGATTATGTGTGACAGTTTGCGGGCAACTTTCATTTTTGATGATGAAGGTTTATATCAAAGAAGACTTGAATTTAAGAGTTCACGAGCTGATGTAGCAGGGAATAATGTAGCATTGATAGGGAAACAAGGAATCAGGCTTCTGGATAAAGAGACTCTACAGAGCAAGAAATTCTGGACTATTGTTGGCAAACCACACACTGCCACGCACTATAACGGTACGCTGCTTATAGTAGGAACTCAAAACGGAATAATTTTGTATGGGAAACGATGAGTGAAGAAGCCATAACTCGGTTAATGGAACAACGATTAGCTTCCCTTCACAAACGATGGGAGGAATTAAAAGAAATCCTGTCAGATCCTTCTGTTTATGAAGACCCGGAACGTATGGCTAATCTGCAAAAAGAATATGCCCACCTTGATGAATTGATGCAAACATATCTTGAATATCTGAAAGTCAAAGAGAACATCAAAGAAGCAAAGCAAATTATAAGAGATAGCGACGATGAAGAATTCATAGCTCTGGCAAGGGAAGAATTGGCAGAGAGTGAAAAGAAATTAGAAAATCTCAAAAATCAACTACTTAAACAGTTAATGCCCTTAAAAAAGGAAGACAAGAAGCCTGCTATTATTGAGATTCGTGCTGGAACAGGAGGTGATGAAGCAGCCTTATTCGCAGGAGACCTATTCAGAATGTATCAAAGATTCGCAGAAAGAAAAGGATATAAACTTGAAATACTAAGACAAACACCAGGAGCAGTAGGGGGCTATAAACAGATAACTTTCAAGATTGACTATCCTGGAGCATACGGACTGCTGAAATATGAGAGTGGTGTTCATAGGGTTCAACGTATTCCAATTACCGAATCTGGAGGTAGGATTCACACTTCTGCGGCTAGTGTTGTTGTCTTGCCCGAACCAGACCCTGTGGAAGTGAAAATTGACGAAAAAGACCTAAAGCGAGAGACATTTGCAGCCAGTGGACCCGGTGGTCAACATGTAAACAGAAACCAAACAGCAGTTCGCCTGACTCACATCCCCACTGGCATTGTAGTGGAATGTCAAGATGAACGTTCTCAGCTGCAGAATTACAAACGTGCTCTGGAGATTCTGCGAGCAAGACTATATGAATTAGAACTAAGAAAAAGGCAGGAAGAACTGGATGCCAAAAGAAGGTCATCAATACTTACAGGAGACAGGTCTGTTAAAATAAGAACTTATAATTTTCCGCAAAATAGGGTTACAGACCATCGGATTAACCTGACCTTGTATAAATTAGAGGAAATTTTAGATGGGGAGCTTGACCCATTGATTGAAGCACTACAAATAGCGGAAAATGTTGAACAATTAAAAAGAGAGGCAAATGAAGAACATACTTAAGAT
>WFXT01000161.1 GCA_015490475.1 Bacteroidota bacterium | reverse complement strand
GTATTAATGTGGTATGTTTTGCTATGCTTTAAAGAGATTAAGCATACAGCAGTGAAGTATTGTTGACAGTTTCTATTGAGAAAGTAGTTTGCTAAGCGGAACTTAATAAGGGTCATAGTTGTTTTAATGGAAAGGTAGATATGCCCAGGTGGCGGAATTGGCAGACGCGGCGTCTTGAGGGGGCGTTGCCCGTTTAGGGCGTGCGGGTTCGACTCCCGCCCTGGGCACCTGAACCACTTGGGGCCGTAGCTCAGCTGGCTAGAGCGCTGGCTTTGCAAGCCAGAGGTCACGGGTTCGATCCCCGTCGGCTCCACATAGGAATTATTGTAAGAATTATGGAGGTCGCAAACTATTATATTTAAATCCAAATCTTGTAAGTGAAGAATAATTTGTAAGTTTAGGTTTTAAATAGTGCTATATAAAAGTGCTGTATAAAATTTTGCATGATGATGGTAAATAGAAATGGGATGATAGGGAGCTGATCTGCAAACAAGTGTAAAAAAACAAATTGATATGTACCCTACCAATTTCTATTTGTGAAGCCTTGAAAAATAAGGTAAGCACTATAATTATAGTAGCATATTAAAAATTTCTTCGGCTCTGTTCCAGTGTTCTGTCTGTGGATTTTTCAAGCCAGGGTCTATAACTTTCATTGTTCGTGCTAAAGCAATTATTAATGCTCCAACTATTTCAGGAAGTCGCTCTTCTACATCAACAGAGAGAACGACGTCATAATCAGGTAGTTTAGCCAATTCATTAAGAATAGGTTTCAGTTCTATTTCTTCTTCAAGTTTCTTGAATTCTTGTATGGTTTCTTGTAATCCCTTGGTTATTGGCAAATCGTATAGAAATATAACATCACGGTCGTTTTGTTTAGCAGCTGCTTTAGCCACGATGAGCATGTCTGCTAATTTCCTAACAATGAAGTCAGACATACGTTTTAGGTCGTTTTTATCTACGTCCAAAGAGGCTGCTTTTCTAAACAGTTTCTCAAATTGTGCTACCCCTATTATCATCTTTCTCTAAATTTTGTTCACATGTTAATTATGCAAAATTGAAGCCATTGTATCTAAATGTACTCATATGTCCTATGCGTATGACGATATGTCAAAAGCTTGATAAATGTTGTCACTTAACTACTTCAAACTCTACAATTGCAGGGAAACGTTTACCTTTTTCTTTTTCTGCCATAAAAAATCCATAAACCTTAGGCTCTTTATTTACCAAAATTTCTCCTCCAAAGCCCATAACAGTTCTTTCTTTAGGTGCAACTTTTTAATGTCTGAAATGTCTATTTTCCTTTTGATCTTATCCTGCTTTGAGGGACTTTTGCGAAAATTGTGTGTGAATTGCCAATGTTTGCGACTTTGGTATGTTTAGTTGCTTGAGCCTCTTTTTACTAAAATCATATTCACTGTTAACACCGGTTGTTGTGCTTTTGGTTTTACAGCAGGACCAAACTCCAATGTGTCTTCGGTCAATTTTACAATCTTGATAGTATCGCCGTTGGGTGTTTTGGTTGATTTAAAGATAACCATTGAGTCCTGAAGGTTGAATGTTCCTTCGTCAAAGAGAGAGTCGTTCAGGATGAACATTTTATATTTGCCATCTTTGGTAAACATGTATTGAACATTTAACATACGATATTGCATTAATTGGAACTCCAATTGCATCCTGCTAAGAGAGTCTAATTGTTCAAGTCCTGAGGTGATTCTGAATCCTGCCACTGCCCATTTTCCTTCCATTTTGTCACTTAGTTGTTCGGATGAACATGATAGTATAATGAGAGAAAGTGTCGCTAGTGTCAGCATGTTGTAAATTATGTTTGTGTTCATTGCCTTATCTTTTTTAAATTGACTGTAAAGGTAGGCAATATTTAATTGTCAATTTGAAATTTGACTGGAAAGGTACAAATTTTGTTTATTATCTTTGCATAGAAAGAAAAAAAGAAAGCAGGGTCATGGTGAGAAAAATTATAGTGGGGCGCGGTTTATTGAGTGTTTTAGTGATGTGCACCACGGCGGTGAGCATGATGGCACAAACAACAAAGGAACACTTAGAAAATGCTAAAGTGCACCTGTTTAAACAGACACCTGATTGCTATAATGCAATCAAAGAGCTGGAGAAGGTTCTGGAAAAGGCTTCTAACAGCTTTGAAGCCAACTGGTATGCTGGCATTTGTTACTACACTATAGGTGTGATAGATAAAGCGGAGCAAACTTTAAAGAAGGCTCTTCAATTAAAACCCAAGAAGGTTCAAGATGAAGCATATTTGTTGCTGGGGCGAGTTTATCAGTATAAATATGATTGTGATCGGGCGGAAACATATTTTAAGGAATATCTTCGCAGGCTTTCAGATAAAGAAGAAAAAAAGAAGCGAGTTGATAGACTTGTGTTCTATGCTTTAACAAGAGAGCCTATTCTGACCCCTGCTGCCAAAATAACAATGTTTGACCTTGGTAATCTCACAAGGGACTACATTAAAAAGTGCTACCGTATTAGAGAGATAGCTGCTGACACAACCGATGATGCCGAAATGGTTAACCTTGGACCCAATGTAAATAGTATCTATCCTGATTATGGTCCTGTTATTACTGCTGATAATAAAGAACTCTATTTTACTTCCCGTCGTCCTGGGGGAATAACAGATGAATTGGCACCTGACGGTTTTCCTTTTGAGGATATCTGGGTGTCAAGGTGGAATGAGCAAGATAGTGCATGGGGACCTGCGGAGAACGTTGGTGAGCCTGTTAATTCTGAATTTCACGAGTCTATTGTTTCTATTTCCGTAGACAAAAAGACAATGATTATTTATCGGGGAGATAATAACGGTGACTTGTATATAAGCAGATTTATTGATGGTTTATGGACGGAGCCCGAACCTATGCCCAAGCCTATTAATTCCAGATGGCAGGAAAAAACAGGTGTTTTCTCGCCAGATGGCAAGGCATTCTATTTCGTTTCTGACCGTAAAGGAACAAAAGGTGGATTGGACATATGGGTTAGCTATTGGGATGAAGAGAAAGGAGAATGGGGAGACCCTATTAACCTTGGTGATTCAATAAATACGCCTTTAAATGAAGATGGGATATTCTTGCATCCTGACGGCAAAACCCTATATTTCAGTTCTCAAGGGCATAACAGTATTGGAGGCTACGATGTGTTCAAATCAACATATCGCCATGGCAAGTGGACTAAAGCTAAAAATCTTGGGGTGCCCCTTAATTCCCCAGGTGACGATATATATTTCGTGGTCTCTTCTGATGGTAATTATGGTTACATGTCGTCAGAACGGTTTGGAACCCTTGGGGAAAAAGATATTTTCCTTGTCAAATTGACGGAGGCTCAGAAACCAGAACAATTCTTCGTGTTGATAAAAGGTGTTATTCACGACCAATTTACCGAGGAACCTATATACTCTGAAATCTTTGTGATAGATAGTGCTACGGGAGACACAATATGGAAAGGTTTTTCAGATAGTAAGACAGGAGAATTCGTTGCTTCAGTACCGGTTGGTAAAAGCTACATTGTGAGGATAAAAGCCAATGACTATGTTGATTATACGGATAAATTTTTTATTCCGGACACTGTTAGGTATGTGGAACGGGACTATCAGGTTTATTTGAAACCTTTAAAGATTATGCTTTTGGGACAAATAACTGATGCTTCAACGAAAGAGCCGCTGAGAGCAACAGTGTTTATCTGGGACAACGAAACAGGAGATACAATAATGATTAAGGAAACGGACCAGTATGGGGTGTTTAAAGCAACTCTTCCACTTGGCAAAAACTATGGTATTCAATTTGAAAAAGAGGGTTATTTGTGGTATTCTGCAAACCTCTATGTTCCAGACACTTTAGAGCAATTCTTTAAGGAATATTATGTGGAATTGGAGCCCATAACGGTAGGTGCTAAGGTAGCTTTGCGAAACATATTCTTTGAGTTTGGAAGTGCAGAACTTAAGGAAGAGTCCTATACTGAGCTTCAAAAGGCAATTGAGTTCCTCAATAAATATCCTTATGTAGTAGTTGAATTGGCTGGTCATACTGATAGCGTAGGGTCAGAAGAATACAATCTAAAACTAAGCCAGCGGCGTGCTGAAGCAGTAAAGAACTACCTTGTTCAGCATGGAATTTCCCCTGATAGGCTTGTTGCCAAAGGATATGGAGAGTCACAACCCATTGCACCTAATACAAATCCTGACGGTACAGACAATCCAGAAGGGCGTGCACTTAACAGGCGCGTTGAGTTTAGAATTATTGAAATAAGAAAAGAGCCGTAATATCTAAAATCCAATTATTGCACAAAAGGGAACGAATATTTTGTGTTTGCAGAGTAAAATGAGAACATTTCTTATAAATTTGTAGAAATAAAATGCCCATGTTAAGAAGCTTGGTTACTTGGGGAATAGGTTTAGTAAGTTTTGTTGGTATTGTTAAGGCACAAGGGACAGAGTTGCCTCAGGATCCCACAGGGAAAGTTAAGTACGAAGCAGTGGTTCACAGAGAAGGACTTTCTGCCGATTCACTTCAAAAACTTGCACTCAAATGGATTAATTCATTTTATAAAAATCCATCTGTTGTTATAAAAGAGAATAAACCTGGCTATATCCGTGTTGAACACAAGTTTGAAGTTTTTGATGTTGATGCCAAGACAGGCAGGAAGTATAAAGCAGGCCGGATTAAATATACGCTTGTTATTAAGTTTAAAGATGGACGATATAAATATGAACTTTCCGATTTTAAATACATTGCAAACAGGTATATCCCAATTGAAGAATGGCTAAACTCTAAAGACCCCAAACATCAGGAATATCTCAAGCAGGTTAATGAATATGCGACCAATTTGATAAGTAGTTTAAGGCAGTTTATCAAGAATCCCCCTGTTCCTAAGGAGGAAGAAGACTGGTAAAGAAGTAAGAACTTACAATTCTTTGACTCAAGTTCCGGAACGTGAACCTTTATTGAATCCAGTAATATCGAAGGATAAGGTGGTATTGCACCTTGTTTGCGTACTCATAAAAATTTTAAAATGATAAAAAAGTTTTTAATGCAATTATATACAAAATTTATGGCATAATAGATGAGACCATCTTCATTAAACTTAGTAAGGTCAATAGTTTTTGTGGGCATAAAGCACTAATAAATTGTTCGTCCTTATAAAATTCATGTTCTGATTTCAGGGAAGCCCGATGGTTACTGGGATAGATGCGTTGTAGGTTTTGTAACTCGAGTTTGATAATTTGCACATAATTTCTACCTTGACACAAATAACTATTACATAGTATTGGTGATTTTTACTTAAGCCTATCAGAGGCCTATATCAATCCTGTCCCCAAATAGGCAGGGGTGTTCCTTTAGGAATCATGTCTGTGCCGAGGTATTCAGCCAGTGCCTTGGGGACTCTGATTCCATGTGCTGTAACATTGTTTTCAATCATTGCGGCTATGATACGAGGAAGGGCGAGGGCACTACCATTTAACGTATGAGGGATGAATGTTTTCTTACCATCTTTTCCTTTCAGGTTCATCCTGAGGCTCTGGAAAGTTTCAAAATTTGATATTGAGCTGGCTTCCAACCACCTGTCTTGACCTGCTGCATACACTTCCATGTCATAGGTTTTGGCAGATGCAAAACCAAGGTCCCCCCCACATAGCAAAACTCTGCGATATGGAATTTCCAGTTGACGCAACAAGGATCCGACATATTCGCACATTCGTTCTAATTCTTCATAAGAGTTGTCTGGACGTGCTATATGAACGATTTCTACCTTATCAAATTGATGAACTCTGTTTAAGCCTCTGGTCATCTGCCCATAGCTACCTGCTTCACGACGATAACATGGTGTATAAGATACCATTCTGACAGGCAAGTCTTCTGCTTTCACGACAGTGTTCCTGAACAGGTTAGTAACTGGAACTTCCGCTGTGGGAATCAGATATAAGCAATCTTTTTCAATATAGTACATTTGCTCGTCCTTGTCTGGCAATTGTCCTGTGCCGAATCCTGTGTCTTCATTAACGAGATGGGGAGGTCCCACCTGAACATAGCCATTCTTTATTGCATTATCCAGAAAGAATCTAATCAACGCGTCTTGGAGTCGGGCGCCCCATCCAACGAACACGACAAAACCACTGCCCGCTAGTTTACTACCCCATTTGAAGTTTATCAAACCATATTCATATGCTATTTCCCAGTGGGGACGCTTTACAGGAGGCTGGGGCAGTTCACCCCATTGGTCAACGACCACATTGTTGGACTCATCAGTGCCTGCTGGAACGTCGGGATGCGGAAAATTAGGAGTCGTGATCAGCAATTCATAAAGTCGTTTGTCCACTGTTTCTTTCTGTTGCTCAATTTCGGCTATTTGTTCTTTTAGACGGGAGGATTGTTCTTTTAAGCTTTCTGCTTCTTCTTTTTTGCCTTCTCGCATCAACTTTCCTATGTCCTTACTTAGAGCATTCAATTTGCTTCTCAGGGAGTCCAGCTCTGTTTGTAAGGCTCTTCGCTGTTCGTCAAGGGACAATATTTCTTCAATTATTGTTTTAGCATCTATTCCCCGTTTTGAAAGCCTTTCAATAGCCTCTTCTTTATGGGCACGTATCCACCGAATATCAAGCATACGACCTGTTTTGTTATACAAAGTTAGTGTCTTTAGGGCTCTTGGAAGACATTAAACACCTTGTTTATATTCAAGAAAAGGAGGTCGTGTGCGTTAAAGGTTATAAAAACCTCGTGTTTTGTTATGGCTTATCATGACGAACCAGTGATTTTCTTGCCTGAGCCTGATGACATTCCTCAGGAGTGGATACGTTATTGGCTCTCTATTGTTCCCTCATATTTTGAAGCGAATATTAGTATGGTTGAAGCTTCACATAGTTATGCTGTAGAAAAAGGAGTGTTGAAACATTTAATAACGAAAATTGTTGAATGCTTTTCTGGAACCGCTTCCCCTTTCTCGCAACCTATCATAGACCTCATGATGTTAGAATTGTTTCAGAAGGTTCAGACATATTATAATGTAAACCTCATATGGAAACCTAAGTTTAAGTTTTTGTTAACCTTTGATATTGATATTCCCTATCAATTCAGAGGAAGACGATTTTACAAGCATTTATTTGCCCTTGTAAGGGACATTGCGATTAGACCAAAATTTGCATTCAAAAGATTAAGCTATTTTATCACAGGCGAAGACCCTTTTGATAATATAGCAGAACTGGTTCCAGTGTTGCCTGAATATGTATTCATTTACATTGGCGATGGGAAGGCACCCAATGATCCACGTTTTACATTGTCTGACGACCAATGGTCAACTTTAATCTCTGCGTGGAAAAGGGTGGCATCTGTTCACTGGCATCCTTCTCTTTATGCATCATCGTCTTTTAACAATTTTCAAACGGAGTTCCGCAGATGGTTAAAGGTTTCTGGAAAGAAAAGAGAAGAGAAAGTCAGATTTCACTACTTAAACATAGATATTCAAAAGCATGGTTTATGGTTAGAAAAATTGGGCATCAGAGAGGACTTTTCTTATGGTTCTTACAGACCACCCTTCTTCAAAGCAGGGACCACTCTTCCTTTCAAGCCCTTTTACCTGCGCCAACAAAGACCTTTCAATTTCGTTGAACATCCTGTTGTAGCAATGGATGTTTCTTTTACCGAACTTACCGAAGGACCTGACCATGCCATAGAACTGCTCAAGCAGTTAATAGAGCAGGTAAAACGGGTGGGGGGAACATTTCAAATGATAATACATCCAGAGAAGGCATTGGGCTTGGAGCCCGGATATAAAAAGTGGCTACCGTTCTATAACTTTGTTTTTCGGTTACTTCAGGAAGCATGAATGTGGAGTTATATCTGTTCGAAAGGCACCAAATTGACGATTCTCTGTGGAACAGAACAGTAAATACTTCCTTATATGGGTATCCGTATGCCTACACGTGGTATCTGGATGCAGTATGCGAACAATGGAAAGCCCTTGCTAATGACGATTTTTCCCTGATATTTCCAATACCAATAAAGCAAAAGTTGGGTATAAAGTATGTTTATACACCATGGTGGACGCAACAATTGGGACTTCTTACCACAGCTCGTGATAATGAAAAGATATTGCCCACTATTATAAAGGCGGTTATGTCTCGTGTTAAGCACATTAATTTAATGTTGCATTATGGAACGCCCATAGAATTGTTACGGGAGCTTCCTAAAACAAAAATATTCACACATACTACGTATCAATTGAATCTTGTTCATGAATACAGTCAAATATGGAATGGATATACAGACAAGAGACGGAATAATATCAGGAAAGCTCTATTGGAAGGGCTTGAGGTTCATCAACACATTCATTTTGAAGAGTTTATGACTTTTTTTCACATTAGGGCGTATAGAAACTCAGAATTTTTAACTTCCGCTCAGATTCAGGTTCTTGGTCGTCTGTTGATAGAGGCCCTTGATAGGAACAGATGCGAACTTTGGGGGGTGTATAAAGGGAGGGCATTGATTGCAGTTGCTGCTTTCATTCGTTCTGAGCACTATTGGGTTTATATTGCTTCGGCTACTTCTCTAACAGGACGTAAGACGCATGCAATGTCCCTTTTACTGGACAGGTTTTTCTATGAACATTCTCAAGAAAATATGATTTTTGATTTTGAAGGTTCAGACATTGATACTATAGCGAAGTTTTTCAAGGGCTTTGGTGCTTTCCCTGTGACTTATTATCGCTTGTGGTATTGGGATTTGCCAAATTGGCTCTTGAAAATAAAGGAAAAAATATTGGGGTGAAAATTAATTTAGATTCAATCCATTTAAACCTTTGGCAAGATATATTCGTCATATAGTAAAAATCCACAAATAAAATACAAGACAGATGGTAAAACAAATTATCACTCTGGTTTGGGCTGCTTTGCTTCCCCAGCTTGTTATGTCCCAATCTCAGTGGTGGCAAGTTGCTTCACCTACAAATGCAGATCTGTACTCTGTTAACATGGGTTCTGAATTGGCAATATCTGGTGGAACTCCAACTACAATTATGATCAGACAGGGTAGCTGGAAATTGTTGAATATTCCTTACGATGAGGGACAATTAACAGCCATTGCAACACCAGATAATCAAACGATTCTTTCAGTAGGTATTCACAGGGTTGTTGGTGGAGCTGGAGTATTTGTGGCTACATTTGATGGAGGAGCATCGTGGACCATTGATACAACTGTGGGAGTTGATTTGTTTGATATTGTTTGTCCTTCTTCTTTAATTTGCTATCGCTCTGGGGAAGCCGGATTGGTGCAACGGTCTGTAGATGGAGGTAGAACATGGACCAATGTGTCTATATCAACAGATCAGGACATATATGCTCTCTATTTCGTTGATGATACGACAGGATGGGCAGTAGGCACAGTCGATACTCAAGCTGTCATATTTCACACGATTGATGGGGGGCAAACATGGACAAGGCAATTTAGCGGGGTTAATACTGCGTTGTTTGATGTGTTTTGCACTAATGCCCAGCATTGTTGGGCAAGTGGTGCTGGGGGCGTAATATTGCATACTGCTGATTCTGGAAATACATGGGTATTGCAAAACACAGGAATAACAACATCAATAAATGCTTTATATTTCGTTACCACTACTCACGGTTGGGCTGTTGGATCGGGAGGAACAATTTTGCGGACAACAGACGCTGGCAATACATGGACGCCTCAAACAAGTCCAGTTACTAATGATCTGTTTGGATTGTTTATGATTGACACTACAAGTGGCTGGGCAGTAGGTGGAACAGGAACGATACTATATTATGGACCCGATACACCAGCGTGGACGACTTCTCCAATTGTATCCGATTATAATATTACTGTAATTCAAGATGATAAAGCGATCACTATACTTAATAAAGGCTTCGCAAACCCTGTTACTATTAGCATATATTCCTTATCAGGACAGTTATTATACACCAGAGAATGTGAAGCTCAAATGTGTGTTGTTTCTAAAAAGGCTTTTTCATTCTCTCCAATAGTGTTTTTAACCGTTAATTCAAAATCTCAAGTCATCCGGAAGATACCTGTGCTCGTATCTTCAGATTATTAAGTAAAATTTTTTTAGTCTTTTCCCTTCTGTATGTTCGTGTAAATTAACTTAACAGCTTTTTCAATGGGGATTTTGTCCTGAAAGATAGCGGAGCCGGCAATGAGGATATTAGCTCCTGCTTTCACTAAATCTGCTACGTTGTCTGCGTTAACACCGCCATCCACTGCTATCTTGACTTCAAGTCCTTCACGGTTTATTAACTCGTTTAAGCGTTTGATTTTTCTTAATGAAGAAGGAATGAACTTCTGTCCACCAAAACCGGGATTGACACTCATAACAAGGACAACATCTACGTAAGGTAAAATTTCATAGACCTGTTCAATAGGTGTTCCGGGGTTAAGAGCTACGCCTGCTTTACATCCATGTGACTTGATTAACTGAACTGCCCTGTTGATATGAGGAGTGGCTTCAACATGGGCATATATTAAATTAGCCCCTGCTTCTGCAAAAGCAGGAATGTATCTCTCGGGAGCTTCAATCATTAGGTGGACATCCAGAAACAAATTAGTTATCTTTCGGATTGCTTTTACTACAGGAATGCCAAAGGATATATTGGGCACAAAGCAACCATCCATCACATCAAGATGTAGCCATTCCACTAATGGTTCCACTTGCTTTATATCTTGCTCTAAGTGGGCAAAGTTTGCACTTAGCACAGACGGAGATATGATAACTCGCCTTTGTTTTGCGTTACTATTCATGATAGGCAAATATATGTTACTATTCCTAACTTTGCTAAAAGTATTTAGTCATGATCACACCTATCAAGGAAAAGGCTGAACTTCAAGAAACAGAACTTATATCTTTCAAGAAGAGACAATTTTTACCAGAATCAGAAAAACTGGAGTCTTTTGATAGGGTCAAAAAGTATATAGACGACCTTCTATCCAGAAAAATTGAAAGTACTCAAGATTTAAAGAAATGGCTTCACGATAGGGAGGAGTTAGAGAATGTACTTGAAGAGCGTTTGTACAGGAGATACATAGCGTTTACACGAGAAGCAACAAATTCGGAGCTCAGAAAGGATTTTGAAGAGTATTATAGTAAGGTTGTTATACCGTTTTTTGAAAGCAAAAATCAACTTGACCAGTTTTATCTCTCACAGCCATTGCGGAAAGAATTGGAAGGACAAATTCCTGGAATTGAATTATACCACAAAAAACTTGAAACGGATGTGGAAATATTCCGCAGAGAGAACATCCCTCTTTTTGAAAAAGACCAAAAACTCGGCAATGATTATTCAGAATTAATGGGCAGCTTAACAGTAGAATGGGAAGGTCAGGAGTTAACGTTGACGCAAGCAAACAAATTGTTGAAACAGGAAAAAGATAGAGCAAAGCGAGAGGAACTTTATATCTTGATAAACCAAAAGGTTCTTTCACATAGAGAAGATTACCATAGGCTTTTGGACCAACTTGTTGAAATTAGACATCAAATTGCACAAAACGCAGGATTTAAGAACTACATAGAATATCGCTGGAAGGCTCTTCACAGATTTGATTATACAATTGATGATAATAAGGATTATCATGCAGGAGTTAGCAAATATCTAAAACCAAGATTGAATCAATATTATGGACTTATTCAGGAACGGCATGGTGTTGATGCGTTGAGACCCTATGACGTTGTTGTAACAAATCCTCAGAAAGGAGAGCCTCGCCTTAAGGGCACTCAGCAGGACTTCATTGATAACACTATTGAAGTGTTAAGATCGGTGCATCCAGCTTTTGCACATTACATTTCTTATATGGCACAACATGGATTCCTTGACCTTTTTACGAGAAAAGGCAAAGCACCTGGTGGTTATAATCTATATCTCAAGGAAATTGGTATTCCTTTTATTTTTATGAATGCTACTGGGTCTTTCTCAGATGTTAGGGTAATAATACATGAGGCAGGACACGCTGTTCACGACTTTCTCACACGAGATATGGAATTTGCTTTTCAGCGAGATTTTCCAATAGAGATTGCAGAACTTGCTTCTCAGGGAATGGAATACTTGACAATGAAGAACTGGCATAAGTTCCTTGCTGACCCAGATGATTATAATACTGCGGTTGAAGAACAATTGGCTGGTGCTCTTAAATTGCTTGCGCATATTGCTACTATAGACGCCTTCCAATTATGGATGTATGAGAATCCCAAACATTCATGGGAAGATAGAGAAGCTGCATGGGAAAATATTACGAAGCAGTTCCTACCTGACATAGTGGACTACTCTGGCATTGAAGATTTCAGGCAGACCAGATGGATGCAACAATTACACATATTTGAAGTACCATTATACTACATTGAATATGGAATTAGTTTGTTAGGAGCCTTGCAATTATATAAGTTAAGCCTTGCTGACTATGAGAGTGCAGTGGAAGGATATCGTAAAGCATTAAGTCTCGGTTATACACGTAGTTTACCGGAGTTATATGAAACAGCAGGAATAACATTTTATTTTGGAGAGAGCAAAGTCAAAGAAATTGCTGATTTTGTCTGGGAGCAACTTGCAGAGGTGATCTCAGAAGAATTGCCTGCATAAGAGACTTTAATATGAATCACTCTTTCTGTTTACTTTCTGTGGTATATTTTTAGCTTTACTTATGAAACGGGGTGTTATAACAACTACTCTGGATTGGGGTCATCCGCCACGGCCTCTTTTTGAGCGTATGGTTTCCTTAATGAGGGTTGTCTTTGAGTTGATGGCACAAGAATATAGCACTAAGGAAATTATAGAACGCTTTAGTGACCCTGTGTGGGTTCAGAGTCTGGGCTGTGTAGCAGGATTTGATTGGAATGCCAGTGGACTCACAACAACATTGATGGCAGCTATTAAAATTGCTCTTGAACCTATTAGTGCTGATCTGGGAATAGCGATTTGTGGAGGGAAGGGAAAGACCAGTTTAAAGACCCCTGAAGACATCAAAAATTGGGGAGAGCGATGGGGCTTAAAGGATTCTTTAATATCTAAACTTATTAAAACATCCCGGCTGACGGCAAAGGTAGATAATAATCTAATTCAGGATGGCTTTCAAATTTACCATCACAACTTAATTTTTGACAGAGAAGGTAACTGGTGTGTTGTTCAGCAAGGCATGAATACTGAACTGAGGAAAGCACGTAGGTATCACTGGTTTAACGCCAACCAATTTATTGATGACCCACACTCTGCAATTCAAAGTTCTATAGCACTGGAAAGAGTCCTTAACTTAGCGTCAAGAGAAAGTTCAAGAAATAGGGAGATTTCTCTGCATTGGCTCAATAGCCCTCTTTCTGTTGAGAAGGACATCAGGTTAATTGAGCGTGTACAGACAAACCTGAGCTACAAAAGAACATATAAGACCAGAGGTTTTACTTTATTTGAAAGTGCAGTGGCACCAGTTGAATTTAAATATCATCCTGTGGTTAAAGAGAATTTTTTCCTGAGCCCTTATGTAAAAAAGATAATTACCAGGCTTGCCCGTAAAGAAGGGAATTTTCAGTCATATACAGAACTACTATTGCAGGAAGGTGTTGGACCGGCAGTAATAAGGGCTATAGCCTTGACAGCAGAAGTCATTTATGGTGCTAAACCTAGTTATAAAGATCCTGCTAGGTATACGTTTGCTCACGGTGGCAAAGACGGAACGCCTTTTCCTGTTGCCTATGCAACGTATGATAAAACTTTGTCCATATTATCCAGAGCTATAAAAAAGGCACCTGTTGACGACAAACGCATTTTAAACAAAAACCTTAATTTTGTCGCACAAAAACTGTTAAAAGGAATGTAAATGAAGAAGTTCTTTGCCATTCTATCTCTTGTAATTGTTACTTCAAGTAATGTATTAGCTGGAGGGGGACCTTTCTATACAGACGCCTTTTCTGTTTCAGCGGGAAAAACAACCCTGTTTACTAATTCAGCATTTAGTATTAGCGATAATCCTGCTAATCTTGGAACCTTAACAAATTCTAATATTGCCCTTACTATAAGTCAATTTTACTTTGTGAAAGGTCTGCAACAGGGTACTTTTGCATTTACTTATCCTGCTTATAAGGGAAGTGCAGGAGTAAGTGTACTCTATTTTGGTGATGCTTTGTATAATGAACGGCAGATTGGCTTGGGATACGGCTATCAAATTGACCCTGAGGTGGCTTCTCTGGGTGTTAGATTATTATACCAGCAGGTGTCTTTCCGGGAATATGGCACTGTGGGTGGTTTGACGGCAGATATTGGTATAGTGGCTAAATTGAAGCAATTTACTTTTGCTGGACACATATCTAATCTATTTCAGACAAGGCTTGCCGAGTACGCTGATGAGAGATTCTTTTCCCGCATAGCCTTCGGAATTTTATATAGAAGTTCTGAGTATGTCAGTTTTGCTACTCAGATAGACAAGCCTTTGTTGGGTAAACCTACATTCAGGGCGGGGATTCGCTTCACGCCAGACAAACGATGGATGTTTGGTATTGGTGGCGGTGGTGCCCCTTTCTATGGTACAGTGGGAATAGGATTTCAAACAAAATCATTTAGGGCGGTACTCGGAATTGCCCAGCATTTATATCTTGGTACACAGGCACATTTAACTATCCAATGGTCCTTTAATAAGCAGTCCAGTGATGAGGATAGCGTACAATAATGGATTAGCAAGAGTATTGTTTAATATTACTCTCTTGTTAATGTTAGGGCAAGTTAAGGTATATGCACAAGATACTTTATTGATACAGGATGTCATTCAAGAAACTATAGAGGACCAGCCCGGTGCTTCGGAATATAACACTTACTTGGAAGAACTTGAATTGCTTAGAGAAAAGCCTATAAATCTCAACAAGGCTTCCCATAAAGACCTGGAGCAATTAGTTGAGTTCGGATTGTTATCGCCACAGGATGTTCATGAAATAATACAATACAGAAAAGAAGTGGGCAGATTTTCTGATGTTGGCGACCTGCAAATCATTCTGGATAGTGCCACTTTCCAGAGAATACTACCTTTCGTGTCTGTCAAAAGCAATGTCTTTGTGCCTTCTGAGATGGGGAAATATGTTCGTACTGGAAGACATCAGATAATCATTAGGGGGCAACGACTTCTGGAAAAGCAAGCAGGATATTTATTACCGGAAACAGATTCGCAAAGATTTCTGGGGTCCCCATGGCGACTTTATTTTAGATATCAATTCAGGCATAGTTTGATTTCATGGGGATTTACAGGTGAGAAGGACCCTGGGGAACCATTTTTTAGATATCCCAACAAGCCAGAGTGGTATGCCCCCTGGAAAGGTTTTGATTTTTATTCTGCATATCTTGAGGTCAAACCTGGGAACATTGTGCGTAGAGTGATAATTGGTGATTATGAAGTCAGATGGGGACAGGGATTAGTGGCATGGACTGGCTTTGCTTTCGGAAAATCTTCGTATGTGATGACTTTTAAACGTGTGGGATATGAGTTGAAACCATATACATCGGTTAATGAAACAAGATATTTAAGGGGCGTTGCTACTACTGTTCAATTGGGACCAATAAGGACCACTTTGATTGCCAGTTCCAAGTGGTTGGATGCCTCAACACGTATTGTAAATGATTCTACTTTGGATGAAGATTCTGCTATCATAGTTACATATTTCAATGAATTTGGCTATCATAGAAACTGGGATGAAATATCAAGGAAACGAAATTTCAATCAAAAGATTGTAGGTGGAAGGGTTGCCTATGAGTTCACATCAGGAAATGTTGGACTGCATGTTCTTCATACTAAATATAGTCTTCCTTTAGGGAAAACATATACAAGACTATACAACATGTATGACCTACGGGGTGACCAGTTAACCAATATTGGACTTAGTTATGAATTCACTTTCGGCAGTTGGCACTTTTTTGGTGAAGGGGCAATGTCGTCACCAGGGAAATATGCTCTGTTGACAGGTTTGATTACTGCTCTTGATAAACACACAGATATTGGCTTGGTGTATAGATATTATGACCCTCAATACAGGCATAGTATAGGCAGACCATTTGGCGAATACTACCGTGGGTATAACGAAGAGGCTCTGTTTCTTGCTTTTCAAATTCGTCCCATAAGGGCTGTCACTTTGAGTGCATATCTTGACCTCTACAGACATCCTTGGCTTAGATTTGAAAGGGATGCCCCAACACGTGGATATGACTACATTATTCGGGCAGAATACAAACCAGCACGTAGGACACAATTATATGTGCTTATAAAAGATGAGAAGAGGGAAGAAAACTATTGGAAAACACGAAATACACTGCCAATAGGCGAACTTGTCCCAGTTAGATATGGGTATGTGCGGTTCCACCTTAAACATGACATCAACAAGAATGTTTCTTTCAGGGCACGTTTTCAGACTTCTCTGTATCATGTTGAACCAGACGAGCCAGAACGTGGATATATGATTTACAATGAAATCAAGTACAGGTTTAACAAACCACCACTCACTCTTTATGGCAGACTTGCCTTGTTTGAAACTGAATCATGGCGAACCCGCATTTATGTGTATGAGACCGATGTTCTCTATTATTTTTCTGTTCCTCCTCTATACGGTAGAGGGTTCAGATACTATATTATGGCTTCTTATTATGTAAATAGGCATTTAACTGTATGGCTCAGATTTGCAAGAACACATCTGTTGGATAGGGAATCCATTGGCAGTGGACTCAATCGAACACAGGGTCCTAATCGCACGGAAATAAAACTACAGGCAAGAATAAGGTTTTAATGCTTAGCAGAAGATTTTTAATAGATTTTCTATACCACTTTTAATGATTCGGAACGTCCTTAGTGCCTCTTGTTTTCCTTTGCCATACGGGTCTGGTACTTCCTTGCCTCCTGTGAAAAGATAGAAAGGCACTATTTTGCGATGATGCCTCTTACTTAGAGTGCTTCGCAAATATTTTTCTACTGCTTTGTCAACCGGCATAATCATATCAAATCGCTTGACTTCTGAAGGAACAATAAATTTCGCTCTCCGTTCATATACATGAATACCTTCGTCTTCAAGTACTTCTTTCATAACAGAACACACGGGCTTTCCATAGTGCCAATAGTCAGTGCCACGAGAATATGCTATAACATCATCACCTTTACGAAAATGGTTAAACAATATCTCAGCAGTTGGCGACCTGCATATATTACCCAGACAGACAAATACTATTCTGAGCCTTCCTTTCCTTCGCTTAAAATTCAGAAAGAGTGCAATTCTCCCACTCGTATTCAGTTCTGTAAAACTCGCAGATTTTTTCTGCATCTGCCTTCGGCTGGTCAGTGATTATGTATGTTTTTTCAAAGCTAAGGGTGAGAACTTGCTTTGAGCATTCGCATTTCCAGTCTTTTCCAGAAACGCATGACTGCAACACCAAGCTTACAACCAGAAAGCCAAATGCTAACATCTTTTTCATGGCTTCACTTTTTTTAAAGTTCTTTGATTGAACATGAAGAGTATTCTTCACTCACTTTGATATAGTCGCATAGCTTTTGGGCGTCGCTTTTGGGTTGATTAGTGATCAAAAACCTATCCACATCTCCTCCGTCATTGCATTCACAAATCCAATCTTGACCACTCACACAACTCTGAAAGGTAACAACTAAAGCAAATAACGCTATTCCTCCCAACCATCTCATTTATCTATGGATTTGCTAACAAAATTACACAAGTTTAAGATATTACATTCTCATGCCGATGTGTAATTCCAGATTTACGAAACGTCCAAACCCTTTTTGCTTAACCATATTGAAGGGCAGAGCATGTATCCTGCCACCAATTAAGAACATATCACCGTTACTTAACCCTTTAACGTAATTCACTTCTCCACTTAGCATCAAACTGAATCTATTAACAGCCGGGTTGGTGCGCAAAATTTCAGAACTATAAACGTGATACATGAAGTATATAGCAGAAGCATTTAACCAACCATCCACCCATTTTCTATAGCCCATAACTGCCAGTAGTTTCCCAATACTTCCAGAAATACCTATATATCTTGACTCCATTATTTCCTTATTCCATCTGCCATCCACCCATACAGACACTTTGGAATCGAACCCACCATATACTAAGCCAATTCGGTACACTCCAGACTTGCCTACAATAATCCGCCCTAAGTAGAAAGAACTAAGAACTCCCGGATTAACAAGAATCATATCTCTACCAAAAATTGACTGAATCAGATATTCGTTGAAAAGGATACTAAATTGACTTCCCATATCTATTTGCCAAATGGGTATTTCCCGTTTATTATCAGAAATGTTAGTATAGGTGGTTTCTGATAGGTTCATATCAACAGAAGGTGCTTTTATTGGTATGTTTAGAGATGGCAATTGGGACATCTGAGGAGGAATGTTGCTTTCTGAGTTATCTTTTTGTTCTTCATTGGTTTCTTTGTGCCAAATATAGGGTTGTTGATAGTCTGTCTGAGTTGATTTCTCATAATGTTTAGGGTTGTCAGACGGTAGCCCTATGTTCTGAGCAAACAAGTTCTGGGGTTTGATTTCTCCTGCATCAGTTCTATTTGACTCGCTTGGATTATTAGACTTCGTGTTAATGTTTTTGCCGGGCTTATTTCGTGATAAAGAAGTTAACCTGTGTGCCTGACTCATATCTGATAAAAGAGAACCATAGTTATTCAGGGGGAATTCAACGATGAGGAAAGTTGCCAACATACCTGCAATTACGGTTAGAGTCCGTTTAATCCGTCTCCATAGCAGTATTCTTTTGAGATTATACCAGATATTCAACAGTTCAAGATAATACTGCACATGCAACCAGATATATTCCGGAGGTTCCTTGGACAGTGTTAGAAGTTTTCGCTTTATGGCTTCGTCCATTTGCTTTTGTGAGTCGCTACTACCTCTGGAACTACTGTTTTGCAATATATTATCCAGCACGTAGTCTGGTGGGCTTTCGTATAAATGTTCTAATTTCTCTTTTATCAACCTATCAATTCTTTCGTTGCTTCGCATTCCACCTTTCTTTTATCATTTGTTGAAGCAACTTGCGTGCCCGTGCCACTTGCGACTTAGATGTCCCCACACTTATTCCAAGTTCCTTTGCTATCTCTTCGTGGGAATAACCTTCCACAGCATGCATTAGGAATGCCACTCGTGCCCCTTCTGGCAGCTGTTGGATAATCTCTTGAAGTTCTTTGGCTTCCAATTGTTCAATAATGCCGGGTAACTGGGAAGAGATTTCAACATCACCGGGGTCAATAGCTTCAATGAATTCTGTTGTTGTTCTCCTTTTCCTTATGAAATCAATGATTGTGTTAACGGTTATTCTACGAGCCCATGCCTCCAAAGAACCGTCTCTTTTATACATCCTTATCTTAGTAAAGATTTTTATAAAAGCATCCTGTAGTACATCCGCGGCATCTTCTTTGTTCTTTAAATATGTAAGACATACAGCATAAAGTTTAGGTGCCAGCAATTTATATAATGCCTCTTGGGCTTCAGGATCTCCCTTCTGGCACCTCTTAACCAATTCCTGTTCTGTTAATTCGTTTTTGCTCATGGTGCAGGTTTAATGGTTATTGTTGCACCAGTCCCTATGTTTTGAATAAGCAGATTGTAAATTGTTTCATGGGAACCATCGTCAATATATAAGGTATCATTGTTATTTCTGTTGGCTGCATCTACCCATACGGAGGCAGGCACTGAATTAACCCATTCGTTCACGTTTAAATCCAGAAGGGCTAAATATGCCAGTTCTGGTTCAAACTCTTTGAACTTGTTATCCCCCTCTTCAAACTTGATTATTTTGCTTATATAAATGTTAGCAATGAAAGTCTTTTCTCCTCCTAAATTGTTTCCCTGCAAAATCCTACCTTTTATAAATATAGAGGGTACAGTGCTCCCATTTAACTCACTTTCTTCAGGGGTCAGAATGGCAACGTTTATGTAGTCATAAGTGCCTGCTGGAACCTCATAAGAAAATTTCTTGCCTTGTGTGATTTGTTCAACCCTTGAATCACTGATGTAAACATTATCCTCTCCATTCCTCAGTCCGGAAATTTCTATTACTTTGCTAAAAATGAACCAATCGTCAACTACCACTTGTGTATTATAATTTTGTTGAGGTTCTGAACTGTATATCTGGAGGTGCAACATAGCAGTTTGCTTTTTTCCTCTTTTTCCCCCTTCGCAGCCATACTCTAAAAATATCAACATACCAATTAATACCAGTAGTATGGTATAAGCAATTTTTCGTGTTATATGCCAGAATGGGAACCAACCTTTCCTAAAATTGGTCATACTCATTAATGAATACGTCAATTTAATCCTAAAAGTTTAAATTTAAAACTTAAATTTTGAATTAGGCATGATTCCACAAGAAGCTATTAAGAGGATTGGCGAATATGAGTGGGAGATACCGAAGGAATTTCGTGCTGATATGCGTGTTCATGCTCGCTTTTTTGCCTCCGAGGAAATGCTTCCTCAGATTCTTAAGGATAGGGCTCTGCTACAATTGGTCAATGTAGCTACCTTACCAGGCATTCAGGGTTATGCATTAGCCATGCCTGATATTCATGAGGGATATGGATTTCCAATAGGTGGTGTTGCTGCTATGGACGTTGAAGAGGGTGTTGTATCGCCAGGGGGAATAGGGTATGATATAAATTGTGGTGTTCGCTTGTTGACTTCTCAGGTTAGTTTTAGAGAGGTCGCTGATCGGATAGAGTCCCTTGCAAACCTCGTGTTTCAGTATGTTCCTGCTGGTGTAGGGAAAGGAGGCAAGTTCAAATTGTCCCGAAAG
This sequence comes from Bacteroidota bacterium, assembly GCA_015490475.1. Lineage (GTDB taxonomy): Bacteria > Bacteroidota > Bacteroidia > JAADEI01 > JAADEI01 > JAADEI01. The sequence goes on along the minus strand of WFXT01000161.1, from coordinate 5,108 downwards.
GAGATTAAAAAGGTTCTGGAACAAGGAGTTCGCTGGGCATTAAATAATGGCTTTGCTACTGATAGTGACCTTCCTTATATTGAAAGTAGGGGTCAGTTGCCAGAAGCAGACCCCGATGCCGTATCGTCAACAGCTATAGAAAGGGGCAGTGACCAGCTTGGCACAATGGGCAGTGGAAACCATTTTGTGGAAATACAAATAGTTGAAAAAATCTTTGAACATGATGTTGCTAATGATTATGGACTTTTTGAGGGACAGGTAGTTTTTATGATTCACACTGGCTCTAGGGGGTTGGGACATCAGGTTGCCACAGATTATATAAAGCTAATGGTTGCTAACCTAAAAAAATGGGGTATAACATTGCCTGACAGGGAGTTGGCTTGCGCACCAATATCAAGTCCTGAAGGGCAGCAATACATATCGGCTATGAACGCAGCTGCTAATTTTGCCTTTACAAACAGACAATTAATAACCCACCAATTGCGTAAGGCATGGAAACAAGTGATGGGGTCTGCCGGAGGCCAACTTAGAATACTATATGATGTTGCTCACAATATTGCCAAAATAGAAACTTATGAAGTGAATGGTAAAAAAAGGCGTGTTCTGGTTCATAGGAAAGGTGCCACTCGTTCCTTTGGACCTCATCATCCGGAAATTCCCTCACAATATAGGTCTTCGGGACAGCCAGTGTTAATCCCTGGAAGTATGGGAACTGCTTCTTATGTGCTGGCAGGAACAGAAACTTCTTACGTTAAAAGCTGGGGTACAACGTGCCATGGAGCAGGAAGACAACTTTCAAGAAGGAAAGCAAGGCAATCAACAACGGCATCTGAACTTATACGAGAGTTAGACAAGCAGGGCATTATAGTTAAAGCACATAGCAAAAAGGGGGTAACAGAAGAAGCTCCTTTTGCATACAAAGATGTTGATCAGGTTGTTAATGTTGTTGACAAAGTGGGTATTGCCAAGAAGGTGGCACGATTGAGGCCATGGGCAGTTGTTAAGGGCTGAACAAGCGAAATTTCACATCTTATGTTATCCAAGGAACAGTTTGAAGAAATCGTAGAAAGACTAAAAGCAGAGAAACCATTTCTATTTTCATTAAGAGAAGACGGAACGATGGATATAAACATGTTTGTCCTTCAAGAAGTATTGAAGCAATCAGGATATGATATAAAATGGGAACCCTTCTGGCAGAGTGATACAACTTACTGCCTTAGACTGGTTCTATTAAGGGATAATGATGTAGTGTATGAAACCCACAAATGTAAGGAAGGATTGAAACAGAAAGAAACCTCTTTTGAGCAGATAACCGCAATAGAAATCTCACTGTTGGAAAGACTTCTAAAGGAAGTCTTTGAGAAATACTTTCGGATTACTATTTCTTGAGATAGTGGGTAGGATGATTTGAAATTTTATCTTGCAACTTTCAGTGTGTCAGTAACTTTTTCGCCAAACCAATCTAGAGAATCAAATCCTGTTAGTTCCGCATGAATAAGCTGCCCTTTTGTTATTTTCTTATTTGGTGCAAGAAAAATAGATGAATCGACATCTGGCGATTCCCACCATGTGTGCCCCATCACATAATCCTTTGTAACGCTATCAACAAGCACGGGAACTATTCTACCGATTTGTTGGGTCATCCACTGCCTGACCAAAACTTGGTATAGTTCCATCGCTTGCTCTATTCTCTTTTGTTTAAGTTCCTCAGAAACATCATCCTTAAAGTGTTTGTAGGCGTAAGTATCTTCCTCGTGTGAGTAAGGAAATATTCCCATTCTTTCAGGATGTGTGATTTCTATAAAAGAGAGTAATTCTTCAAAATGTTGTTGGGTCTCGCCAGGGAAACCGACGATGAAAGTGGTTCGGAACACTACATCAGGATTAATGTCACGCATTTTGTTTATCACATCAATTAAATATTGTCGTGTTGTTGCTCGACGCATCTTGCGTAATATCTCATCAGAACCGTGTTGAACAGGCATATCTACGTATGGGACGACTTTACTTTTTGAAGGATGCATTATTTCAATTAATTCATAGGGAAATGGACGTGGATATAGATAATGAAACCTGATCCATTCCAGTTCCTCTATATCTGACAATTGTAAAGCCAATTCTTTTAAGGCGGGCTTGTTATAAATGTCTGCACCATACATAGACATGTCTTGTGCCACGAGCAATAGCTCTTTGACGCCTTTTTTTGCTAGTTCCTTCGCTTCTGCTTTTATTTCCTCAATACTTCTTGACCTGAAAGTGCCTCTCATCAAAGGGATGGCACAAAAAGCACATTTACGGTTACATCCTTCCGACACTTTTAAATAGGCATAATGCTTTGGCGATGACAATACCCGTTGTGGCTTCATATCGCATCTCCCGCCAAGAGTTCTTAACACATCCATGAAAGCTTCCGGACCAAACCATCCGTCCACTTCCGGAATCTCTTCAGGCAAAATCTGTTTGTATCTTCCCACTAAACAGCCCATCACATACAGACTCTGGTAATATCCTTCTTCTTTTAAATCAACAGCTTCAAGGATTGTGTTAACACTTTCCTCTTTTGCAGAGTGGATAAAACCACATGTGTTTATAATCAATGCTTTAAGATTGATAGGTTCTGGGTCTTCGAGCCATATGATCTGAAAACCTGCTCCAGCAAGCAATCCAGCCAGACGCTCTGAGTCAACCCGATTTTTGTCACAACCAAGCGAAATAATACCTATGCGTCTATCAACAGAATAAGTCATATAAGGTAAGCTTTCTATAGTTAGAAAATGCTAAAACAATACTATACGGTTCACTATATGGTTCTACAAGCAAGCATTATTAAAAAGTGCGAAGTGTTTGAATCTTTAGCAGAGGGCTTCTTCCTTTTGCATAAAGGCGTTCAATGTCTCAAACCACCTTCTTGCTCCTTCTTTAAAACCTTTTTCTACGGCGGACATGTCAAAATACTTCATAAGTTCCTTGCCTGCTTTTATATGAGGCTCCTCACGCATATGTTCGTCAAAATATTTCAGGGATAGGTCTTCCCAATTATAATTGTAGAATTGGACAAGTCCATCCTTTTTGGTTTTTGCTACCTCTGGTTGTTGTATTTCAAACACATGAAGGGCTCCAAGCAATTCGTCGGGCGATAAATTGTCCATCCAATCAATGAATTCACTCATGTCAATCTTTTCGGTTGGCTCGGGAAGCGTTTGTCTCCATTGCCTCCATAATTGGGCATGTTCCTTTTCTTCTTCCACTATCCATTGATATTCTGCTTGTTTGCCAGCAGCAGCCAGAATCTTCTGCCACCAATACGGAACTTTGTCTATTATCTGTTGATATGCATAAGCATAATTTGACAATTGTTCTTCGCTAACCTTACCCTCTGTCCATGCTTGATAAAATGGATGTTCCAAAAGCCTTGGTTCAACTTTCATAGGACATTGATTTTAGACAAAATTAAAATAAAAAAGCCAAATGCCTACTTGCGTTCTTTCTTCTTTATTATTTTAAGTAGTTTCTTTGCATCAACAGGCGAGATGATTTTTAGCTTTTCATATACCTCGTAGGCAGAATCCAGTTTTCCTGATTCGGCATAAGCAACCCCCAGATTATAGTATAATTTAGGAAATGAGGGATTATGTATTATTCCTTCACGTAGAATTTTAATGGCTTCGTCATATTTCTTCTGTACTATGTATATGGCTCCTATGTTGTTGTAAGCATCAGGTATCTTAGGATTAATTTGTATTGCTTTTTCATACGCCTTGATCCCCTTCTCATACTGTCTTAGTTGAAAATATGTGGTTCCCAGATTTAGGTATATCATCTCATTTGTAGAATCTAATTGTATCGCCTGTTTGAGTGCTTTAAGGGCTTTTCGGTACTTCTTTTGATGATAAAAGATTGTTCCCATATTGTAATATGCATTTGATGACGAAGGATTTATCTTAATTGCTTTCTTGATGTATTGTAAGGCAGTCTTGTTGTTCCCTCGTTGGTGATAGATTACTCCAAGATTTAAATAGGCTTTTGCATAGTCAGGTCGCAGAGATAAGGCTTTTCTATATGCTTTTTCTGCTTCTTTATATTTCTTCATGTGGTAATAAACAACTCCGAGATTAAAGTGTGCCTCTGCATTGTATGGATTGAGTTGTAAACTCTTGATAAACTTCTTCTCCGCTTTGTCCCATTGCTCAAGAAAAGTGTAGGCAGCTCCCAGATGAAAGTGTCCCATTGCATTATTGCTATCCAGTGCTACAGCTTTTTTCAAAGGGTTAATTGCCTCTTCGTAACGTTTGGTTAGGATATATATCATTCCCAGCCAGTAATGTGCTTCTGCTAAAGAAGTGTCTAAAGTAACAGCTTTGCTTAAGTAGACTTCTGCCGAATCATATTGTTTTAAATGTACATAAACGATTCCGAAATTGAGATAAATTTCTGCATTATTGGGATTTATTTTGAGTGCCTTCTGGAAGAGTTGTTTAGCCTTTGCTGGATATCCCGTTCTCAAATAGCATAAACCGGAGTATAGCAAAGATTTATAACTTTTGTTACTCTCATGTGAAACCTTCCCGAAATAAGATATTGCTTGCTCACAATTGCCTTTGAAATAGTACTTGATTCCTACATTAAAATATTTCTCAGAAGCATCTTTACTTGTTCTGTATGCTTCCTGTTGCCATTGTCTAAAGGACTTGGGTTCAGTAAATTTCATTCTAACAATACGTTCAAAGGGCACAACAATCCCAAATTGCTCTTGATCCACTTCATAGAAGACACTTATTCCAAAGGGTTGATTTTGCTTGTTGACGGCAACAGCTCCATTCAGAATATCACCTGAGTCAATCGCTACTTTGTACACCTTTGAGCGATCTGACATTACTATTTTTTCTGTGATGCGTGCTATAGCGTGTTTTTCTCTGCCAACAATCTTTATCTGTTCATCCTTGATAGGTTCATACCTTACAAGGCTCTCACTGAACTTATTTGTGGGCACCAATTCCAACCATAATCAGATTTGTCCCCTCATCTTCTGCAATAACTTCCAGTATTGGTATTTTCTTGCCATCTATTGTTTCGGCTAATACATGGGAATGTGGTTTCATTAAAACATT
>WFXT01000160.1 GCA_015490475.1 Bacteroidota bacterium | reverse complement strand
TCTTGATTCATATATACCAGAACTCCCTTTCCTTCTTTTGAAATCATTTGAAGTGCTTTCTTCAACTGGTCTCCACAATCACATCGCAATGAACCTAACACATCACCTGTAAGACACGATGAGTGAACACGGACAAGAACAGGCTCGTCCGGCTTCCACGTTCCCTTCACCAGAGCCAGATGAGTTTGACCCGTAGTGGTCTGGGTATAAGCAATTAATTTAAAGTGTCCGTATTTCGTGGGCAGTTCTACTTCAACCTCTCTCCGTATGAGACTTTCTGACTTAATACGATATGCAATTAAATCTTTGATAGTTATTATTTTTAAATTGAATCTTTTAGCAATTTCCATAAGATCAGGGACACGTGCCATTGTCCCGTCATCCTTCATAATCTCAATAAGCACTCCTCCGGGCTTTAATCCTGCCAACCGTGCTAAGTCCACCGCCGCCTCGGTATGCCCTGCTCTTCTTAAGACTCCCCCTTCTTTTGCCCTCAAGGGAAAAACATGTCCGGGACGCACAAAGTCTTCTGGTTTGGAATTAGGGTCCACAAGGGCTTTTATTGTTCTTGCTCGGTCATAAGCAGAAACCCCAGTAGTAACACCGTCTCCTTTATAATCCACAGCGACAGCGAATGGCGTTCCAAAGTGAGAAGTGTTCTGATGAGCCATCGGATAAAGATTCAGTTCGTCACATCTACTCTCTGGCAATGCAACACATAATATACCCCTGCCGTGTTTGAGCATAAAATTTATCTTCTCTGGCGTTGCATGTTCCGCAGCCATTATAAAATCTCCTTCATTCTCTCTGTCCTCATCGTCAACAACTATCACTATGTTCCCCTTCTTGATTTCTTCAAGGGCTTCTTCAACGGTATTAAACTTTATTTCCGCACTCATTTTACAGAACCGCTTTATTACCTACAACATTTTCAATAAAGTTTGAGTTCATAGGCTCAACTGACGGTCTGTCGGCTCCCACATACCCCTTTGCTTTTTGAAAAAAAAGTCATATAATCCAAATAACATAGCCATATTCAATACAAGGAATCTTAACGCCAGAGCACGCATAGGTCTTACCAATAAGACGACAAAGCCTAAGATAGCCATATACGGAACTAAGAATGGATTTTGAAAACCCATCTTGAGCAGTGCTATAAAAATTAGAATTATCCACAATGGTCCCAACCACCTTAAAACTTTGTGAGACAGGAAAACAAACACAAAAGCAAAAGGAAATTTAGTGATATTACTCATCATCCACTTGACAATCTGCCAGTTTCCAGTGGCGATACGACGACGCCTCGCAAACTCTTTCATAGTCGTTGTAGGTGCTACATAAGACGCAGTATTCCTACAAACCTTTATTTGCCCTCCTTTTCTTACAACCTCAATAGATACAAATAAATCATCAACAAGGAAGTTAGAAGGAATTGGTCTAAACATATCTCTCCGAAGAGCATACATATTCCCGAAAGCACCCGCACAAAATCCAAACACTTCACTTTCATAACATTTAAGCCTTATCTCCAGATCAAAATATAATCCCTCATCTGAATGCGTAGTCTTAACCCATGGCATTGCTACTCCAATTTTTTCTTTACTTATCAGTGCAGAAATGAGAATCGGGATAGCATTGTCATCAGCCAGAGTCTTAACATCGGTTAAGATTACGTATTTAATCTCTTCGGGCAATTTTTCCATAATCCGATTTATAGTAGATGCTTTGCCTTGCCTGGGAAAAAAGAAAACACTAACATTATCATATTTCTCACTAAATTTCTCTAAAATCTCATTAGTGGAATCAGTGGACCCATCAGAACCCACAGCAATAAGAACGTCCCGTCCATAGTGGCTATTTAGAATTTGTTCCAATCTCTCCTTAATAAATCGCTCCTCATTATGGACCGCCATAACAACTGCCACCTCTTGCGGAGTAATACTTCTTTCCCTACATTCACAGTTTCCTTTAGACTTAACACGCCATATCACCCACATTAAAACAGGATAAACAACATAGGAAT
>WFXT01000159.1 GCA_015490475.1 Bacteroidota bacterium | reverse complement strand
TAGGTTTCACCTATTTTGCCTTTATGAAAGACAAGGTCTATTGCTTTTGCATGGTCTTCAACGTATAGCCAATCTCTGACATTTTCTCCTGTTCCATATACAGGCACTGGTTTCTCTTCTGCAAAATGCAAAGTTACCAGAGGTATTAACTTTTCAGGAAATTGATAGGGACCATAATTATTGGAACAGTTGGTGATTATTGTGGGCAATCCATATGTGTGGTGATATGCCCTGACGAAATGGTCTGAGCTGGCTTTGGATGCCGAGTAGGGGGACCGAGGGTCATAGGGTGTTTTTTCAGTAAATTTCCCTTCTTTACCCAGAGAGCCATATACTTCATCGGTAGAGATGTGATAGAACAAAGGCTTTTCTATATCATCCCATTTTTCCCACAGGTGGCGAGCGACATTTAGCAGGGTCACTGTCCCTACAACATTAGTTCTAACAAATTCCATTGGATTGAGGATAGACCTGTCCACATGGGATTCTGCTGCCAGATGGATTATAGCGTCAACATGATATTTTTCCATTGTTTCACGAACTATGTTCTCATCGGCAACATCGCCTTTCACAAAAACATAGTTAGGATAATCCTCAATGTCTCTTAGGTTTTCAAGGTTTCCTGCATAGGTTAACTTATCAAGATTAATAATCAGGTAATCCGGATATTTTTTGACGAAGTGTCTGACTGTGTGGGAACCAATAAATCCTGCTCCTCCCGTGATTATTATTCTCCTTTTAAAATCTTTGTAATGCTGTCCCATGGGTAGTCTTTTTATAAAGTCCAGTATTTAAACGGTATCTGCTGTTTGCGATATATTCCTTTTAGGTCAATTAATATACCTTTTTCGTGTAGAATTTCCTTGAAGAAATCCATGTTTAGCTGTTTGTATTGATTGTGAGCCACTGCCACTATAACCATGTCATATATTCTGGACGGCTTTTCAATTAGTGTTTCTCCATAAATATTTGCTACTTCTTCTGGATCTGCGATAGGGTCCATTACGTCAACAGAGGCACCATAATTACGCAATTCCCTGATCAGGTCAAATACTTTTGAGTTGCGGATGTCTTTTACGTTTTCTTTAAATGTTACACCCATTACGAGAATGTGTGCTCCCAGAGCGGAAATACCTTTTTCTGCAAGCATCTGTATAGCTCTGGATGCTACGTGAAGGGGCATTTCATCATTTATTCTGCGTCCTGAGAGAATAACCTGTGGGTTATATCCTAATTGTTGTGCTTTGTATGTTAGGTAGTAAGGGTCAACGCCTATACAGTGTCCGCCAACCAGTCCGGGGGTGAATTTTATAAAGTTCCACTTTGTTGATGCTGCATCAATGACATCATAGGTGTTTATGTTCATTCTGTCAAAAATTATAGAAAGTTCATTCATTAATGCAATGTTAAGGTCTCTTTGTGTGTTTTCAATAACTTTGGCTGCTTCGGCAACCTTTATAGAAGGTGCTTTATGAATGCCTGCTTTTACGACCAATCCATAGAGTTGTGCAAGGAAATCTGTTATTTCAGGAGTTGAGCCACTAACCACTTTAACCACATTCTCAAGGGTATGAACTTTGTCTCCGGGATTTATTCTCTCTGGTGAATATCCGTAAAAGAAATCTGTGTTGGCTTTTAAGCCCGAAGTTTTTTCAAGGATAGGAACGCATATCTCTTCTGTGCATCCCGGAAACACAGTTGATTCGTAGATAACGACATCGCCTTTCTTGAGATATTTACCTATGGTCTGAGAAGCATTTTTCAATGGGTTGAGGTCTGGAACCTTATGTGAGTCAACAGGTGTGGGAACAGTAACAATATATATTGAAGCATTTGCGAGCACTTCAGGTGTGGCAGAAAATTCTATGTTTGCCTGACTTAGGTCTTCGCTACTGATTTCTCCAGCAGGGTCAATATGTTTCCTTAATAATTCAATTTTACGCTTGTTAATATCATATCCAATGACGGGAACTTTCTTACCGAAGGCTACAGCAACAGGCAAACCAACATATCCTAATCCAATAACTGCTATTTTTCGTTTGCCCGAAAGAACATCTTCTAAGACAGGATTGTTCACAATGGAATGATTTTATTTTCTTTCCTTAACAGTTTATATAAGCGTCCTGTTTCCGGACATTTAGCAATATCCTCTGTATCAAAGCGTAGTCTGTGTCCTGCGTGACTTACCCATCCTGAATGACGTGCTGGAACACCAACAACCAGTTCAAAAGGTTTTACATCTCTGGTCACTACTGCTCCTGCTCCTACAAAGGCATATTCTCCAATTGTGGTCCCACATACTATCGTAGCATTAGCTCCAATAGTAGCACCCTTTTTGACTATCGTCTGTCTGAATTGGTCTTTTCGTTCAATAAATGCTCTTGGGTTGATGACGTTTGTGAACACTGCTGAGGGTCCTACGAACACATCATCTTCAAGGATTACACCTTCATATACAGACACATTGTTTTGAATCTTAACCCTGTTACCTATCATTACGTTTCTGCCTACAAACACATTCTGCCCCAACACACAATGTTTCCCTATTTGGGCACCACCCATAATGTGAGAGAAATGCCAGATTTTGGTACCTTCTCCTATTATGGCGCCATCATCCACCACAGCAGTTGGATGAACATAGTACTTCTTATTATCCACCATTGGCAAAAAATTCCTTTATGCAATCAACAATATATCTCTGTTCATCTTCTGTGAGGAAGGGATGCATTGGCAAGGCAAGCACTTTCTGAGACATGTGTTCTGCTACAGGGAAATCACCCCTGGTATATCCCAGAAATTGGTATGCCTTACTAAGATGAATGGGTTCGGGATAGTAAATGGCATTTTGGATTCCTTTGGATAGCAGGAATTGGTGCAGTGGGTCTCGCCACTGTTCATTATCCAGTTTAATGACATATTGGTGATAGACATGATAGGCATAATCCTCTTCGTAAGGTGTCTCTATTTCTTCAACTTCTGCCAG
>WFXT01000158.1 GCA_015490475.1 Bacteroidota bacterium | reverse complement strand
GATTCACTTACATTTTCCGCAACAAAAAAACTAAACAACGAGTTCAGCAAAATCTTACGAACCTCCCAAAGAACAATACACTCCCTTATACTCTTACTAAAATAACAGACTTGCTTTTGAAAGGGCTTTTTGAGATTGTATTCTGGAAACAAATTCAGGATACATTAAAGGACATCTTAACTGAAAAGCATGCCATTTTACTAAAAGACGTTCCTTTGCTTCTTGCCGAAATGTTGGACACTGACTCAGGAAACCTACCTTACGTGTATGAGTACTTCGGAACAAGATTTTTTAAATATTTCACTGACGAATTTCAGGATACATCTTTACCGCAATATGAAGCCCTGAAGCCCCTATGGAAAGAAGCCCTTAGTCACGGCAGTGGTGAAGTGACTGTTGTTGGTGATATTAAGCAATCCATCTATCAATGGCGGGATGCAGACCCATTAATAATGGCTCAACACTTTCAAAATGATTTCAAGGATGCCGAACAACAACCATTAAAAGACAACTGGCGTTCTGCAAAGGAAATAGTGGAATTCAACAACAAAGTATTTAGCGAAATATTCCCGCAACAAATCAAGGAAGAGTGGAATGACCTTATTTTATATGAGCAACTAAATAAAAATAACGAAAATGGTGGTTTTGCTTTAAGCAAAATGCTTAACGACTGGTATGATGAAAACAAAGTCACTCAGGAGGCAAAGCAGAACTATCAAGGTGCAGTAATTATCAGAGAAGTTAGATTTTCAAAAGAGGATATAGCACCGTCTTCAAAGGGAAAAGTTAAAAATGCAGACAAATGGGCACTTTTAATTAAAGACATAAAACTTGTTATAGACGAACTGGTAAATAAGAAGGGATTCAGTTATGGCGACATAACCATCTTGTTCAGGGAAACCAAACACATGATAGAAGTTGCCAAAGAACTTCTTTCGGCAGGGATCCCCGTTCGGATAACAGGCACTATTTCTCTGAAGCAAGAACCTTCTGCCAATGTAATGGAACGTCTGCTCACTGGCAAACTGAACAGGCAACGAACAGGCTCTATCCCAGAGATAGTGATAGCAGAAATATCGTCGCTATTAAGTAGAATCACTCACACAAGTTCAGAATCTATTTATGGACGCATCACAGAAAATAAAGATGCATTATGGAAAACCAAAAAGTTCTATTCTCTAAGTGAATTGACGCTCTCTCTTGCCAATAACTTAATGGATTTGTTCCCTGAATTGAAGGAAAATGTTGAATGGTTTGAAGGATTGCAGGCTTTTATAAATTTTGTAAGGAAAGCGGAACGCTCTGGAATTCATACTCTAAGTGAATTGCTTGACAACTGGGAAACTGGCAATCACGCCTTTGACCTTACAGATGATGATTCTTCGGACTCTCAATATATCTCTCTGATGACAGTGCATAAGGCAAAAGGATTACAAAACAAAGTGGTTTTTATTCCCGACATTGAATTCTGGCAGTTGGGCATAGGCTCCCAAAGTAACAACAAGCGTATTCCCGTACCTATAACAGCCCTGAAACAATTTATAGAACTAACATCGGGAAATACAAATGTTCTCAGAGATGCCGATAAAACGGAATACATATTCATTCCAATGCCATCTAAAGAAGAATGCCAATCATTCAGAAAATTTATTATGGAGTCCGATAAAGACAATGCTGATAACATTAAGAGTGCTATAAAGCCTATTGTTGATGCCATTAGTGAATATGAAGCAAGGGAAATTTTTGAAACGTTAAATTTGTTATATGTAGCATTTACTCGTCCTCAACAGGCTCTGTTTTTATGGACACTGAAACAGGATGATAATTCGTCAGGCAAGGGAAAAACAGGCAAGAGTAACGATAAACAATCTCTATCCGTCAAGCAAATGATTAAAAGACTGGTGGAAAATTCTAACTTAAGATTTATAAAACGAGAGGAATTCAACGATAACTTCAAGGTCATTGTCCACATATCAGGAAATTATGATGAACTAAAACCTATTTCTGTAAATGAACAGAGTTCTGTGGAAAAGCGAAATCTTGGCGACTATCAAGAATGGACTGTATATAACAAATATTTTGAAGTAAACATGCCGATAAACAAGACCACTGTTCAGGAATTTGATAACATACCAATCATAATGGGAACTTACTTGCACAAGTTAATAGCACAGGTGAAAACTTTTGACGACATAGAACAATTGAATGTCAGTGAAGACATAAAAGAAAAGTTAAGAAAGTGGCTTGGACACAAGGAACTGAGAGAGTTAGAACACAGGCAAATAGAAACAGAAGTTCCGTTTTTCCACAATCAGCAACTGTTCTATATTGATAGACTCTACTTTAATGAAAACAAGGAAGTTGTTCTGGTGGATTTTAAATCAGTAAACAATCCACTGGAAAGCAATATGCTTGACCAATGGCAAAAGCAAGTCAGAACTTATGCCGACATTTTAACTAAACAGGGATATAACGTCCAGAAGGCTTACATAGTTGGCTTTGAAACCATAGTTCCTGTCAACATAAACCCTTCAAATGAGAATTAAGATGCAGAAAAACAATGTTCAACCTCTCATTCAGGAAATAATAAAAGAATTACAACACGACAGCAAAGCAATAATAATTGTTCCCTCGCACAGATTCAGATTATTTCTTGCTTCCGAACTGGCTAAGCAAGGATACAGCATTCCAAACATATTTCAATTGCCAGAACTTGTTAACAGGGTGACTCATGAATACCTACTTGCCGATAATCAACTCATTATACCCATAGCGTTTTATAAGTATCTTGCCGACAATGGAATATGGTCCACTTCATTAAATAGCGAGAGTCTTTCCGATACCAATAATCCAGAGAGCCTTCCTCTATTTAAGAGATTTATGCTTTTGAATAGAATAGTTAACGATATTGACGAATTGTTCTTAAATCTGCCTCTGAATCACGACCCCCATCAGGTCATTGATAATATAAGCAAGTATTACAAAACGGGTGCAGAA
>WFXT01000157.1 GCA_015490475.1 Bacteroidota bacterium | reverse complement strand
GGCAGACTTAAGTTTCACAGCTACTAGCCGTCTTATTATGTTTTTCATTAAAAATCAGGACAAGCAACTCAATTTTATAACACTGAAGGAATTATCTATGATAATGGAACAAGCTTGTTTATTATAGTGCTTGATAACAATTAATAAACACATCCTATACATGGTAACTCATATTAGCAAATCATTCAGGTTGCATATTCCCTAATAAGTTCACTAATAGATTTCAGGAATAATTCTCCGACGAACTCAAGGAAGGGCAATGTTTTAGAGGTTGTCACAAAATCTTGTGGCAACAAGCTTTTGCCTTTAACTGCAAGGATTCCGAGAACTATACTGATAATGGAAAAATAGAGAATTCCTCCCAGCAAACGATTCAATCCTCCTATTCCAACAGAAGACAAAGCTTTTTCAAGCAAGGAGCCAATTCCTTTTATTAGAAGCCAGAAAGCTACAAAAATGGCTACAAATAATATGATAACCATGAGAGGCTGATGTGTGAGGCCCAGTTCAACCACAACAAGGGGGGCAATGTAAACAGTCAATATTATAGCAATTACCAAACCAACGAAGCTAAACAGAGTGTCTATTAACCCTCTGAACAATCCAAAAATGAACCCAAGAGCCAGAATTCCAATTATAAACCAATCCAGCCAGTGCAGGTTAACCATTTTTATGGTGCATTTTTCATGCAAAGTTTACAAAATCTTCCCTACATTTGCATAAAATAAGTGTGGAATGGCAGATAATATTCTCAAAGGCGGAGAGTTTCTAATCAAGGACGTTGACCCGGCATCCCTCTTTACTCCCGAAGACCTTGATGAGGAGCAGAGACTAATGGCTTCGGCAACAATGGAATTTCTGGAGCAAGAAGTTCTTTCCAGATTGGATGATATTGATGCCCAGAAGGAAGGTTTAATGGTTGAATTGCTTAACAAGGCTGGAGAACTGGGACTTCTAGGCGTTTCTATTCCTGAAGAATATGGTGGTTTAGGTAAAGATTTTAATACTGCTACTGTATTATCAGACGTGCTTGGTCAGGGACATTCTTTTACGGTTGCTTTGATGGCTCACACTGGAATAGGAACATTGCCAACACTGTATTATGGAAACGAAGAGCAAAAAAAGAAATATTTGCCTAAACTTGCCACCGGTGAATGGAAGGCTGCTTATTGCCTGACTGAGCCCAACGCTGGTTCCGATGCAATGAACATAAAAACCAAAGCTGTCCTTTCTGAAGATGGTTCCCATTATCTGATTTCAGGAACCAAGATTTTTATCACAAATGCGGGCTTTGCTGACCTGTTTACTGTGTTTGCCAAGATTGACGGAGAAAAATATACTGCTTTTCTGGTGGAAAAGTCCTTCGGTAATATTGAACTTGGTCCTGAGGAAAAGAAAATGGGTATAAAAGGTTCGTCAACCAGAGCAGTTTATTTTGACAACACGCCTGTGCCCAAAGAGAACGTATTAGGTGAAATAGGTAAAGGACATCATATAGCATTTAACATTCTTAACATCGGTAGGTTCAAGCTTGCAGCGGCGTGCGTAGGGGCAGCCAAAAGAGCCCTGAAACTTGCTGTAAATTATTCAAAAGAAAGAATGCAATTTGGAAGATACCTATACCAATTTGGAGCCATTCAGCACAAGATTGCTGAAATGGCTACATATCTTTATGCCATTGAGTCTGCTGTTTATTACGTGAGTGACCTAATAAACAGAAAAGAGAAATCATTAATTGACAGTGGTGACATTAACAAAGCCCTTATCGAGGCAGCCAGGGAATACGCAGTAGAAGCGGCTATATTGAAGGTTGCAGGCTCGGAAATGTTAGATTATGTCGTAGATGAAGGAGTACAAATTTATGGTGGTTATGGATACATTGAAGAATATCCAATGGCACGGGCATACAGAGATAGCCGAATTAACAGAATCTTTGAAGGAACTAATGAAATCAACAGGTTGCTAATTCCTGGAATGCTCATTAGGAGGGCGATGAAAGGAGAGATTGACTTAATGACGCCCGCCCAACAACTGATGAATGAAATAATGTCCATTAGCCTTCCTGAACCAGCAGAAGGATTATTAGGGGAAGAAAGAAGGGCTGTTACCAACATGAAGAAAGCTACATTGCTATTAGCTGGTGCTGCCCTACAGAAGTATATGCAAGACATTGAAAATCAACAAGAGATTCTAATGAACGTTGCTGACATGGGTATTAATGCTTTCGTAGCGGAAGCAGCCCTTGCACGAGCATTAAAGAATGGAGAGGCTCATCCCATTATGATTGACATGGCTAAACTGTTTGTCCGAAAAGCTCTTTCTGCTGTTAACAAAGCAGGGACAGAAGTTATTAATGCAATAGCAGAAGGCGACGAACACAGAATCTTAGCAGGAGCATTAAAGCGCTGGACAAAAATTGAACCGATTAACACAATTGAAACAAGAAGGAAGATCGCTAAACACATTGTTGATAGAGGTCAATATTCTCTATAAAAACAGATGTTAGGAAACTATTGCAGGGCTACATTTCGTATACTACAAACAGTAGAGAATACTAAGAATATAAAAAAGAGTGCCATGACTAAGAAAAAAGGGTTGGTTTTGCTGTTAATTTTTGTAGGGGCTTTGATTCTGGAGGCATGTGCAATGAAGACCTCTTGTGGTATGACAAAGCGAAAGGCAAGAAAAGCATATAAAGAATGGAAGGCTAAACGATAGGCAAGAAACGACAACATATATTTACAGATTTTCTTTGATTAACTAGTGCTATGAGTGATTGATTTTTTCTTTCTAACTTAAAAAAAGTTAAATTATCTACCAGCAAGGTAAATACCACGAACCTCTTTCAGTATTTTTTTGAAGTAGGGGTCATTTGTACTTTCCACAAAGTGAATTATTT
>WFXT01000156.1 GCA_015490475.1 Bacteroidota bacterium | reverse complement strand
GTAGTGATAACATAAAAATTGCAAGAGACATGAAAAAGTACTATGCATTAATAGTGGTTACAGGCATATTCCTTGGGTCTTGCGCATCAGAAGATCATCCGGGATACATCTGGTATCCAGACATGTTCGCATCCAGAGCGTGGGAACCCCTTGACGAGGCACCATTTGGCGAGGATAAGGCAGTGCGGTTTTATCCGCCTGAAGGTGTGATCCCTTATGGCTCAGAACAAGTTGCAGAAGGGTATTATGAATATACTATTCCCAATACTCCTGAAGGATATGAGCAAGCTCGTACATTAAAAAATCCACTCCCTAAAACTGAAGAGATAATTGCTAAGGGTAAACATTTATTTGAGATTTATTGTTCTCCATGCCACGGCACTACTGGCGAAGGAAATGGTCCTGTAGTAGAGATAGGAGGCTTTCCTCCACCACCCACCTATTTTCAGGATAGAATTTATGCCCTTGCAGATGGGCAGATCTTTCATGTTATCACCTACGGCAAAAACTTAATGGGAGCATTTAATTATCAGCTTTCACCTGAAGAAAGATGGGCTGTTGTCCATTACATTAGACACTTGCAGGAACAGCGCCTTAGAAAAGAAGGTAAGTCTCTGGCAGATTATCTTAACCCATCTCAACCTGATACAACACAAACACTTTAAAAATAAGAAAGACATGCATCTGGAACATGCTAATCATCAGGAATGGAAAAATCCATTGAGACTTTCTATTGGACTCGTTGCTTTTGGATTACTTGCATCAATAGTTGGATATTTTATTGATGGACATGTTCATTTTCTTGCTTCTTTGCTTACGTATAGCGTCTTTTTCGTTGGGCTTGCGCTGGCAGCAACCTTTTTTATCGCTGTTCATACCATAGCCCATGGAGGATGGCAGGTTGCATTTCTAAGAGTTCCCGAAGCTCAAACTACTTTCCTATTTGTTGGTGGTATAATATTGCTGCTGACATTTTTGGGATTGCATGACCTCTACCACTGGTCCCATGAAGAATTAATTGATCCCAACTCTGAATATTATGACGAAATCATTGCTCACAAATCGGTTTGGCTAAATGCCCCATTCTTTGTTATTAGGTCAACCATATACATTGTCCTGTGGGTGCTTTTAGCTACATGGTTGAGAAGCCTGTCCCTCAAACTGGATGAAACAGGCAATCTTAGGTATTGGCAAAGAATTCAAGTGGTCTCTGGACTGTTTCTTGCTGTCTTTGCCGTTACCAGTGCTCTTGCCGCTTTTGATTGGGTTATGTCCACTGACCCACACTGGTATAGCACCCTGTTCGGATGGTATTTCTTTGCGGTTGTTTGGGTGTCAATGATAGCTGTTACAACCCTGTGGGTTCTATGGCTTCGTAAACATGGAATAAACCCAAACATTAGGGACGAGCATCTGCATGACTTGGGCAAATACCTTTTTGGTTTTAGTATATTCTGGGCTTATCTTTGGTATTCCCAATACATGCTTCATTGGTATGCCAATATTCCTGAAGAGACGGCATGGCATCTGCTCAGATTCAAGGAGCACAGAATATTGTTCTATCTGATTATAATTCTCAACTTTGGCATACCGTTCTTTGCTTTGATGTCAAGGAGTGCAAAGCGTAAACCATGGGTTCTCACTTTTGTGGCTTTAACTATATTAGTAGGACATGCTTTAGAAGTTTGGCTGTTGATTCAACCTTCTGTATATCATGCTCACTACCTTGAACATTGGACATTTAGTCTTGTGGACCTTGGCGTTTTGAGTTTTCTTGCAGGACTCTTTATCTTTGTAACCATGAGGGCGCTTCGCAAGGCACCAATTGTTCCTGAAAAACATCCTTACTTTAAAGAAAGTTTAACGTATAAAACATAAGAGCAATGACATTCGGAGAATTCATGTTGCTTGTGGCGGGAATCTTTATCCTTGTCTGGTTGATATTCTCCATAGGACATCTTATTGAGTTGAACAAGAATCCAGAGGAATTTTCTGATTCTCACAACAAGCGAACCGCATGGGCAATGTTTATTATAATCTATATCGGTGGAATGCTGGCTGCTGCTTACAGTGTATGGTATTATTTGCAACGGAAACTTCCCGAACCAGCATCCGTACAAGGTGTATGGATTCAAACTATCAACGATTTAAATGTAATTGCTACTGGCATTGTTTTTCTTATAACTACAACAATGCTTTTCGTTTACATCGTGAAATATTATGGACGCAAAGACAGAAGGGCAGAATATATTCCTG
>WFXT01000155.1 GCA_015490475.1 Bacteroidota bacterium | reverse complement strand
GTATAAGAGACAGGTGATACGTACTTGCACAGAGATACTGTGTTAAGTTCCCATATAAATATTATTTATGTTATTACCATCATTGGCGTTGTGGTTTTTGTTTCGTAACTTAGCGTTAGAGAAGGAAGGCAGGGTATTGCCCTGTCTATCCTGCGTGGTGGGGGTTTGATTGCCCTCACCACTTTTTTCTTTTTGTTTTTCGGAACAGCTTGACGAAACGTTCTCATGCTCTGTGTTGTTCTGGGGTAACTCTGGAGCATAATCAGAAGTCTTTTGCATCTCATAGTTCTCTACAAATTGAACTTGCTTTCTGTACAGTGTGTATATCAACCCGAGCAATTTGCGTTGCACTGCTGTTAGTGCCATCATACTACTACCTTTTCTTGCCTTGATCCGCTCATAAAACCTTTTGAAAGTTTCACTACATCTGATTGCTGTCATAGCAGGCATATATAGGGCTCGCCTGATATATTTATTACCCTTTTTAGAAATCCTACTCCTTCCTTTATATTTCCCTGACTCCACCTGTTGAACATCGTAACCTGCATAACTATACAACTGCTTCATATTCCTGAAATTGTCAAAGCCCTGTGTCTCACTAACTATCACTGCAAATGTGATAATGCCAACTCCCGGAATAGTCTTCACATAGCCCAACCGCTTGCGTAAGTCCTCATCTTGCTTAAGCATCGCTTCTATCTCTTGTTCCACCTCCTTGATTTGAGCGCTCACATACTCAATATGCTCTTCCAGCCTTTTTATTGTGGCATAGTTCGGCTCCCCGCTCCTCTTTTCAGCCTCTAAGAAATTCTTCAATTTGCTTTGAACCTCAACAAGGCGAGTCCTCTCTCGTGTTAACTTACGTAATTTCCTGAATATCGGAGAGCTTAATTTCCATTCTGGTAATACACGTTCAACTCCCATTTGACCCAGAACTCTGGCATCTATCTTATCCGTTTTGCTCTTACAATTTAAACTTCCTGCATACTTCTTGACCATATTGGGTAATATGACACTGACTCGTTTGCCCTTCTCTTTTAGAAAATAGGCTAACCCTTCATAATAGACGCCAGTGGCTTCCATCGTGAAATAAAGTTGCATCTGTGGAAGACTTACTTTATCTGCCCAGTCTAAAAAGTGTTCAAAACCTTCCTGAGTGTTAGCAAATTTCCTGCTTGCCCTATGCCTTACCTTCCCATTTATGTCTATGGTCGTGTAACAGGCTTCAAAACTTGATTTGCTAATGTCTATCCCTATGTTTTGACGTATGATTTGGTCCTGCTTCATGACTCCTGATTTTACTAACTTTCCCGTGTCAGTCCCTACACCCACAATGGTAGTTTCTTCCACGCCTTCTCTCGTCTTTTTATGCAGGATTGTATGCACTGAGGCACACATCCTTAAATACCTTGTCCTGGCTCTTGGAAGAAACAGGGAGGTAAGAGCAATTTCTCTGTGTCGGTATCGCCACTGGCGTACCTCGTCACACAACGCTTCTTACCTCCCTCCATTTTGGGTTCAGGACCATTTAAAATTAACTCAGTCATCATTAAAGGTTAACATACGAGATTCACAGAATTTTTTCTTAACGGCTTTTTTTACAACATGACATGTGATTCCGCAGAGACAGAAGTGGCAGGTCTTTCCAACTATATGTTTTTTTCAAAAACATTGCTATACAATTTAAAATATGCAGAACTTGCACGCTGATCAGCTTATTCGGTTTTTATAAATTGTTAAGTGTGCAAAGCTATTTCGAGCGAAGAAACAATTGTGGGGCGGATTTGTTTTATTATATGGAAATCAGTGGGAAAGCAATGATGAGGGATTTTGATGTAATTGTTGTGGGTGCTGGGCATGCTGGCAATGAGGCGGCTGTTGCAGCTGCCTCCCTGGGCATGGATGTCTTGCTTATAACCATGGATTTGAGCAGGATTGGACAGATGAGTTGCAATCCTGCAATGGGTGGTATAGCAAAAGGGCAGATCATTCGTGAGATTGACGCTCTTGGTGGCAGAAGTGGTATTGTTGCCGATGAGACAATGATTCAGTTCAGGATGCTTAACAGGAGCAAAGGACCTGCTGTGTGGAGCCCAAGGACGCAAAACGATAGAGCACTGTTCAGTATCAGATGGAGACAGGAGTTGGAAAGCATTCCTAATATATACTTCTGGCAGGATATGGTTGTAGGCTTGTTGGTTAGAGATAATCGGGTATATGGTGTCAGGACAAGAATGGGTTATGAAATAAAGGCAAAAGCAGTGATTCTGGCTGCTGGAACCTTTTTAAACGGAGTGATACATATTGGCGAAAAACAATTTGGTGGTGGCAGAATTGGGGAGCCGCGAGCCACAGGCCTTACAGAGCAATTGGTGGAACTGGGCTTTGAAACAGGACGCTTGAAAACAGGAACCCCTCCTCGTATTGACGGACGTAGTGTAGATTTTTCTAAAATGACAGAGCAACCTGGTGATGACCCTCCAGGACGCTTTTCTTTCTTGGAAACCAAATTACCGTCCCGTCAGATGTCTTGCTGGATAACCTATACTAATCCTACAACCCATGAAATCCTTAAACAAGGATTTGATAAATCACCTATGTTTACAGGGAAGATAATAGGAGTTGGTCCTCGCTATTGCCCATCAATAGAGGATAAATTGGTTCGCTTTGCAGACAAAGACTCGCATCAACTCTTTATTGAGCCAGAAGGATGGTACACCACAGAGATGTATGTGAATGGCTTTTCAACATCATTACCCGAGGACATCCAATATAAAGCCTTACGAACCATTCCAGGATTTGAAAATGTTATTATGCTTCGCCCTGGATATGCTATTGAATATGATTACTTTGACCCGAGACAATTGTATTACACTCTTGAGACAAAACTTATTGAAAATCTTTACTTTGCAGGGCAAATTAATGGAACAACGGGATATGAAGAGGCAGCAGCTCAGGGAATAATTGCAGGAATAAATGCAGCTTTGAAAATCAAAGGTGAAGACCCACTTATTTTAAAGCGTTCTGATGCCTACATTGGCGTTCTAATTGACGACTTGGTAACCCGTGGTGTTGACGAGCCATACAGAATGTTTACATCAAGGGCAGAATACAGGCTCTTGTTAAGACAAGATAATGCAGATGTGCGTCTGACCCCAATAGCGTATAAATTGGGCATTGCAAGTGAAGAAAGGATGAGGAAAGTTTTTGAAAAACAAACGGCAAAGGATACCCTGCAACGCCTACTTCACGAAATTAAAATTGAACCGGGCGAAATAAATGCCCTGCTTGAACAACTGGGCACTAATCCCATTAAACAAAAACAACCTCTTGAAAAAATCTTTCTGAGACCTGAGATAAAATTAGAACACATCTTGAAGGTAAAACCAGAAATCAGGAAGAAGTTAGAAAAGTTTAGCAAGGAGGCTATTGAATATGCGGAAATAGAAATCAAATACGCCCCATACATAAAAAAAGATGAGGAACGCATCATAAGGATGAAAAGATTGGAAAACATCCCTCTCAGGCAAGACATGGACTACTGGAAAATTCCCAATCTGTCAATAGAAGCAAGACAAAAGTTGAGCAAATATAAGCCTGCTACGCTTGGTCAAGCAAGCAGAATTCCAGGTATCAGTCCTGCCGACATTACCGCCCTGTTGATGGAACTGCGATAATACTTTACCATCCGGAGTTGGCATCCCGCTTTTTAAAAGCAAAGGCACGAGAAAACGAAAACGCAAATCGGATGTCCTTAAATGTTGATGTTGAATAAGGGAGAACATAGTTTTCAAGTAGATACCTCGCATTGACAAATCTCAAAGAAAAAACATGCCCACCTGTTAAAAGAGTAATGCCTGCCGCTACCATCGGAACATAAGCATTATAAGGGGGATTAAAAGTATAGGCGCCTTCTATCAAAAAGGCTAATATTGGCGTAATCAGGTATCTAACAGAAAGTCCTGTACCAAGGAAATAGCCGGGATGCCCGGCAGGAACACGTTGATTTAAAATGTAATACGGAGAAATTTGTGCGGTCAACTTGCCAATCTGGTAAGCCAAAATAGGCATTGTCATCAAGGAAAATCTTGTCGCAGGAGTAGGTGGACCATAGAAATCAAAAGGGTTGAAAGAACCGGCGGACCAGCTACCAACTACAAGGAAACTCAGATGGAACGGAGCACCTTCCACCTGATTGAGAAACCAGTATTTAACGCGCAGATCAAGAATTTTGCTTGCTATCCATCCACCCCGATAATATCCAAAACCTGCCGTTAGCCTATCTGTAAAGCCATAATTGAAGCTTATTTGAACATCTGTGGCATATCCCAGTCCCCAGAAAGTGGGCAGTCCCCCTGCAAGCTTACCAAAATGATGAGACACGCGAAAGTCAAGAATTCTGGCAGGAAGGGACCTAACAGTGGGCAAAACATGGCCCCAAATGGTATAAAAGGGATTTGGCAATTCTGGCTCGCTCTCCATATTTTTTATTTCTTCATTAACAATGCTTTCCAAATCAACCTCCTGGGCATGTATAGTTACTAATACCAGAAGGAAACAGAGAAACCACTTTCTCATATTCGTCATTTTTTATTTTGCCCAAATTGTCGGGGCACTGACTCCTTTACCATTAAAATGGCAAGAATTACACGCCCCTACCAT
>WFXT01000154.1 GCA_015490475.1 Bacteroidota bacterium | reverse complement strand
CAGATGTAGTCTTGCTTGTCAAAAAGCCATCAAGGTCAAATTGATAGGTATCAGTTCCTGCAGTCAGCAAGTGGTCTTCTATGGAGTAAGTGTAGGGCATGTCTGTTATGCCTTTAAATGTATTAGTCTCTGAAATACGGTTTCCATTTGCATCATAGGCATATCTCTCAACTATTGTTCCGTTCCTCTTCACCTCCACCAGCCTGCCAATAGCATCATAGGCATAATCCCATGTAATCGTCTCCCCCTGAATCTGCTCTACCCTCTGCACAATCCTCCCTGCATTGTCCCTGGTAATTGAAAGGGTGTAAATGTCATTCCCACCTATATTATACCCATATCCGTCCACCTCTCCATAAGTGTTGAAAGTCCTGCTGACAGTAACTGTTCCGTCTGTTACGGATTCTGGCAAACCGTTCTGGGCATTTCTGCTGATTGTAAAAGAGCCTGCGCCTGTCAGAAGCCCATCACTGTCGTAGGTCAGGGTATAAGTCCTCCCTCCATAGGTTATGGAAGACAGATTGAAATCATTGTTGTACCCGTAGGCAACTGTCTCATTCAGCGTGCCTGAATAGGTCTCGGAGGTAAGCAGAGAAGCGTCGTAGGTGAAGGTAAGTGCCTCTGTGCCCCTCATCGCCTCTGTCAGTTTGTTTGAACAGGAGTAATTGAAATTGATAATGCCCTCTGGAGTCTGCATACTTGTCAGAAGTCCCTTTGTGTAGGTGTTGGTTATTTGTTTACCCGAAGGGAATGTAATAGATTTGAGTTTTCTCTCTTTGTCGTATGTGTATTGATAACTGCCTGAGATTGGCGTCGTATAGGTCTTCCTCTGGTCATTGCCTGTGTAGGTGAAGGTATGCCTTGCACTCTTTGGCGTTACAATTGCCATAATGTTTCCATTGTTGTCATACTCGTATCTGACCACAGTCCCATCAGGCCGTATCTCCTCTTTCAGACGACCCATGATGTCAAAGGAGTAGTCAAAGGTTCTGCCATCAGGGGTGAGGATAAAGTCAATATTACCATTCTGGTCGTAGGAGACTGTTACTGTCCTCTGCCCTTGTGTTGTTGTTATCAGCCTGCCCCTTGTGTCCAATTTATTACCACTTCGGAAGTGGAAAAATTCTTCACCATTCCTACGCAACAAATAGCAAAAGGCAAGACCTCATCTCTGAGACCCTGTGCCCTCTATTTTGGATCTTTTCCTACAGGTTCACCTTCTAATTCTTCTGACATAAGTTGTTCAATTGGTATACCATTAATAGAGATTATGCTAATCAAACCAAAGTGTTTTACTGCCTCTTTACCTAAAGGTCTGAAAAAAACTAAAGTGGTTCCGTCTAAACTTGCCTTAATCTTTTCATACTTGAATATACCAGTAGTAGAAGATCGTTTAACACCGTGAATGGTTACATCCAAATGTGACACTTTTGGAAGTTTCGATTTAAGCCATATAAGAAACAGTGAAGGAGTGTGTTTTCTGTTTGCTTCACGAGAACGAATGTATTTCAGACATTTGAGATTCTTTAATGGTGGTGTCCACCCCTTATTTTTACAGAATCTTACTACAAAAGCGGCTTCGAACTCGTCGTGTTGCCCATAGAAATAATAGTAATCTTCAAGTGTAGGTATATCTTTGTTATATAGAATATCAAGCAGTTGTTCTATATCACTTCTAATATTTGTTGCACTACACTCAGTGCTGATTATAATGCCTACTAAGCAATATAAAATCTTTTTTAGCATAACTACCTCACTATTAACTCAAGCCCAGGGTTGTTAATGAGAATATTGTATAAGTCGCTCGTATCTTGACACTGTATCCCTATACATCCTGATGTGCCTGGAACTCCTCCGTCTGGATGGATGCCTAACCCTGTTCTATCTGTACAGAAATTTTTGGGTTTAATAGGTTGCCACCAACAATTGCCAGAAGGGTCACAGAATGAGGCATGCCGAGGATGTTCCGGCGGCACATAAACTGGCGGCCCTGACAAGATATAACTGCCAGGGGGTAAAGCACCTTTACCATATGGACCAGATATAGCTGGCCAGTAACTTACAGGAAAACCCGAATCATCTAAATACCACAGGTTGCCTCCCCAAAACTCCAATGAAGCTAACCCCCACGGATCAACCCAATTCACCGGATCATCAAGCACATACTCATAAAGATTAACACTGCCACCAGCAAAATCTATCGGATCTTTTGCTGTCCATCTGCCAATAGCAGGGTTGTAGTCTCTGACACCAAAATGGACTAAGCCTGTATCAGAATCGCAAAGCCCACCCGCAAAGCCAATTGGAATTCTCAATGTCGGATCAGTATCTAAAATTATATTCCCAAATGAATCATAGTCTATTCTCTTAACAACTAATCCAGAGGAATCAACCACGGCCTTTAATGAACCCACCTGGTCATACACCAGATAATAAGCCTCCCCCATGTATTCCATTGAATACGGCCCCCTGTCCTCTGCATAGTTGAATCGCATTATCAGGTTATCGTTTCCATCATAAACTGCAAGAAGCCTTATCCTCCCACTCCAGAGGTATTTTTCAACAATTATGCCCTTAATTCGTTTGGCGATTCTTTTACCCACTTGCTTATATAATAGGCTTTCATGTTAACTTTCTCAACTTCTTTAACAAAAAATATCCAATTATGTATCCTAAAAAAATTTGCAATGCATCTATTATAAAATCTAAAAGATCAATCTCAAATAGTCCTTTGATATCATAGTCTAAAAAAGCTAACACTTCTTGATTCCCTATTGAAATATCAAGTTTCATCATAAATGTATTTGACCAAATATCCCACATAATAAAAATAACTACTACCAATATGTAATCCAAATACCAATATTTCTCTTTTACGCCAAGAGAACGAAAAATAAGATATCCCAGTAATCCCCAACCAAATGATTCAATTATAAACTCTACAATCCCGTAAATAAACAAAGAT
>WFXT01000153.1 GCA_015490475.1 Bacteroidota bacterium | reverse complement strand
GACCTGAATTAATTCTTTCCATTGCCATGGGACGCGTTACCCTAAATGGAACAGCAGGCTGGTATGTTTACAATAAACTTCCTGCACCTGCATCACTGTTCAACAGGCTATACCTTATTTGCTGGATATCCAATAGAGTAGGTTTAGGCATAATGGTGAAAGCACACCTTATGGCAGCTGAATTTACTTCCCTTAATTTTGTAATAAGGCTATGAAAATTTTACTGTTTTCCAGATCGTTATTATCTTTGTACAAAACGCTAGACTATGAGAATAGTGGCTGTTTTTATTGGCTTAGTAATAGTATTAACTGGCGTTATCAATGCCCAAAACACTTATCGTGGTGATACAATAAGCCCAGAGGGTGCTGTCAGTGTTGCAGAAGCCTTACAACGATTGGAAAAGGAAGAAAAAGTTGCTAAAATAAAAGTCAAAGGAAAGGTGTCATCGGTGTGTCAAAAGAAAGGGTGCTGGATGATTATAACCGATGGAAATCAAGAAATAAAAATTGTTTTCAAAGATTACTCATTCTTCGTTCCCAAGGATATAGCAGGGTATGAAGTGATTGTGGAAGGACCTTTGTTTTATGAAACAATAAGTGTTGAACAACAAAAGCATTATGCTAAGGATGCGGGAGCCAGTGAAGAGGAAATCGCACAGATAACAGAACCCAAGAAAATTCCCATCCTTGAAGCACACGGAGTAATTATCCTTGAATATGAAGAAAAGAATTAACACTTTAGTACTTATGATAATGACCATTATTATTTCTGCCAACGTTATGAAAACCAGTACCAACTCTTCAAATTCTTATATGGGCTCGTATAATAATCTTCCTGACAGCATCAGGAAAATGATGCAATTGCGAGTTCAAGAGATAAAACAAATTAGACGATTGATAATTAGCAACCCTGATTCGGTCAAGGCATTAAAACCCTTTCCATTTTATTTCTCTTCTGGAATTCCTTCTGATTACGAATTCATAAGTCAGGCCTTCTTTGTTATGGACACGTTGTTTTATAAAGAATATCTTGCCCTTTACAAACAACCGTCTGTTGAGACTTTTAATAGATTGATAAGTATTTGTGAATCATGCCATAACACGTGGTGTCCCGGTCCCTTGCGTTTAATAAAACGGCTTTACATAACAACTAATTGATTCTTATTTGAACGTTTCATAAAATTCAAACGTCTTAATTTAGCAATATGAGAAGGTTAATTAGCATACTGGTTGTGGTGCTAACTCTGGGAGTATTTGTTTCTTCCTGCGCCATGCAGACAGCGTGCGGCACTAAGGGTCGCTCGCACAAGAAAATTAAATGGTAAGTTCAAGAGATAGGTTCTGTTTCTGTCTGTAATCTACATGTTACTATGACCTGAGTCATATTTTTCCTCTAATTTATTACCTATACTTGATACAAATAAACAAGCCATGCTGTTACCTTTACTAACCGACACAACCCTTGACACAATCATCAATCTTGTCCCTGTGTTAATCATAGCGGGTTCTCATGACGCTTCCCAAACCACTTTACCACATTACAGGCAGGGTATTATACACAGCATGGAAGTGCAAGCCCTTCCTACTTTACGAAAAGGCTCTGCTTTCGCTTCGGACTTATATTTAGAAGGGTTTAAGGGATATGACTTTCCGATAGTGATTGAAGGTGAGCGAGTTAACAATTCATGTCCTAATAGGATGGATGCTCCTATCATAAAACTTAATCCACTGGAAGTGGAACGAGTTAAGATTTCCACTGACCCATCTAACCTACACTCGGGACTTGGAGGCTATATGAAGGCATACCGCAGAAAACCATCTTATGAACCTTCCTCTGCATTTTACATTTCAGGTAATTTACTGAGCAGTTATGGAGCAGACATTGGCTTCAGACATGAATGGAAAAATAATGGTCTTTACGTTCGCTTTGCCAATGAAACTCCCTACTACGATGGCTCGGGAACCTCTATTATAGAACGATATGGCTACTTACCATCTGTCAAATGGCTACATCAGGTGGGAGATATTTCTTTCAGAAGGGTCAAGTCCAAATACAAAATAGGATTTAACTCTCGTGTATTCAAAGATGTGTTATATCCCTATTTGCTAATGGATGAGCGATTCAATGCAGATATACAGGCTTATGCTGAGTATAATAGACATCACATTTATGTTCATGCTATAAAGCATTTGATGGATAACGGTTTGCGTATGATGAGCAAAATGATGTATATGCAAACCGACGCTCAAACATTTACTGCTGGAATTACAGGACCTCTGACTAAGAAAATTAAATACGATGTTTATTGGAAGTTATGGCAGGCAACCAACACGATAAAAATGACGAATCAAACCATGCAACAAAATATGATTCCTTCATTACACACAATCTCTGCTCAACTGAGTTATGAAAAGAAATTCTCAAGGTCTTTAATCCTGAATATGCGAGGTGGCATATCTTCTGTTATTATGGGAGACCAGAAGAGACTTTCTTTACTTAAACGAGGAGACAAAGAGCCTTCTGCCCAACGAATATTTATTCCTTTTAATGCCACTATGCAATACTCTCACAAGGGATTCTCCGTGGCTTCCTCAATAGGACAGGATGCAGTTACAGACGAATATCTTTATATCACTCTTAAAAGAATGGGGGGAAAACCTTCATGGTTTGGAAATCCCTACCTTAAGTCTCCCAAACGAGCGACTGTGCGATTAGCATACCGATCAAAGCCCATCAACCCTGTTTCATTTTCAGTGGGTATATAT
>WFXT01000152.1 GCA_015490475.1 Bacteroidota bacterium | reverse complement strand
TTTGCATGCTTCCAATCTTGTTGATTCTGTCCGTGCTCTGTGGAAGAAGGGCGATATGATTTCTGCACGGGAAGTTTTATTGCAAATGAAACAGAATACCACTGATAAACAGGAGTTGGAGCAAATAAATATTGCATTGATTGCTAATGACATTTTGCTATCGGGAGATATTACTGTGTATGAATATTGGAAAGAATTAGTAAATGCGAAGTTATATCCTGAAAATGCACCTTTGTTCTTTTATTTAACCAATAAGGTGTTTGCTAATCAAGACCCACCGATGTATTCAAAGCAACGTAGAGATGACCTTGTTAAAACATTACGTTCTTTGCACAAAACGTATAGTTCCGGATATAGCTTGCCTGCGTTTTTTGAGAGTGTTTTGATGAGTGGATGGATGCGTTCTAAAAGTGATTACTCTGATGTTCCAAATATAGACCTTTATGTGACAGAATGGGAAGTTATAGGACCATATCCCAATTTTGGAGGGTTTGGATGGTCAAGAATTCATACTCCTTATTATGAGCAGTGTTGGGACAAGGTAAAGGAAAGGGGCAAGTATCATGTATGGGTGCAAAAGGGTGTATATAGAGGAATTCCAATAGTGTATAATTCTCAGTTGTTTACTGGTTCCCATCAGCTGGTTTACTTACAGACCTTTTTTGAAACTCAAGAAGATACACTGCTTATAAATATTGAACATAGGCATCCTGTGAGGGTGTGGCTTGATGGAGTTGAGATTTATTCAGAGCCGGATGACATTTTAGTTTTTGCAGGCTCCAGACCAATACTGGTTAAAGTAAATCCTGGAACTCATCGACTTGTAGTACAAATGGGAGGGGTACAAAGTAATGCTAATTATGTGATAGTGAGGATCTCTGATGTCCGAGGGAAAAAGCCCAAAGGTTTTAAATCATTTTCTGAGGGATGTGAGGTTCAAACAGCAGGAGGTGTGTCTGTTTTGCCATCGCCTGTTCCGGGAACAGAACAATGGTTAGAGCAAAAGTTAAATACGGGACACATAAAATTTCCCGAAGCATATTACCTTCTTACTATATTGGAGTTGCTGGAAAAGGATTCATACAGAAATGCATATAATGTTCTTAAAGAGCTGAAAAAGGAATATCCATTGCATATTTTTACGCTCTTTGCGAGGTATATGTATGCATGGTATACTGGTAATTCTCTGGAGTTGCGAAAGACAAAAGAAAAAATAAAGGATATGTATGAAGACAACCTGTTTGCTATATTTCTGGAAATTGAAGACGAAATTGACAGGATGGAATACGAGGAAGCTGATAGCATAGTCAACGTATTCATAAAACAAGCATCAAAGCTTCCTCTTGACCAGTTTCCGTATATTGATGTTTTAATACACAATTATCGTATTGAACTTGCGGATAGAAAAGATAAGGAGGCAGAAGTTCTTGCTATTAGGGAACAACTTCTTGAGAAGTATCCAGATTATGAGCCTGTTGTGGAAGATTATATAGATATTTTGATTGATGAGGGAAAAGGGAAAAAAGCAATTAAGTTTGCGGTTGAATATGCAGATAAATTCCCCAATTATGGTAATATTACCGATGCGATAAGGACATTCAGGAGAGCAGGCAAAGACAAGAATGCTATTTCTTATGTTAAAAAGGTTCTTTCAAAGTATGGTCATTACTTCGGTGGCATGTACGTTCATTTGGGTGATTTGTACAAGTCTATGAATGACTTTGATAATGCTATTACCAATTACAGGGAAGCCACTAAATATAAATTCAATCCGTTTGCTAATATTATTGAGCGTTTTTATGAGGCATATAAAGGAAAAGGTAATGTTGATTCAGCGCTTGTTTATTTAAATAAACTCTTAGAGTTATATCCTATAGAGGTGGATTGGTGGCGAGACTTGTGGGAATTGCGAGAAAAAAGCGTCTTACTAGAAGAAGTTAAACCACTGGTGGATCCTGATTCAATACTTAAGGTAGAAGTTCCTGATACACTGTCTAATGAGCATGCTGTCATCCTTCATTTGCAGTCTGATAGAATCGTTTATCCTCATTATTCAATGGAATCTAGATTGTATTTTGTAATTAAGGTGCTTACTGAAGAGGCTGCTGCCCAGTTTAGAGAAATGAAAATTCCAGCGAAGAAGGCAGAGATAATAAAACCTGATGGTACAGTAATAGAGGCAGACCTTGGTTTTTTATTTCTTCCTACAATATTTGATGAACTGGAAGCAGGAGACATTATATATCTGGAGTTGGAAGGAAGTTCTTCTCCCCAAAACGACCTGTTTTCTTATTTCTATGATTATTTTGTGGCGGGTTTAGACCTGCCTATGTTAAATGTCACCGTGCATTTGATTCAACATAAGGATTGGGCAGTTC
>WFXT01000151.1 GCA_015490475.1 Bacteroidota bacterium | reverse complement strand
ATGGGGAATCCAGTGGTGCGATATATATTACTGTTTCAGGGGGCACGATGCCATATACATATCAGTGGAACACGGGGGACACAGTGGAAGACTTGACAGGTATTGACACGGGCAAGTATTGGGTAGTAGTTGATGATGCTAACAATTGCGGCCCCCTTTCTGATACTGCTTATGTCTATCAGCCTTTGCCACTGGTTGTTGCACTTGATAGTATCAAGGATGCAAAATGTTATGGTGATAGCAGTGGTGCGATATTCATTACTGTATCAGGAGGCACTACGCCGTATTCCTATTTGTGGAATCCTTCGGGTGCGACATTGGAGGATATTACAAATGTTCCGGCAGATACATACATTGTTGCTATAACAGATTTCAGGGGGTGCGTTAAGTATGACACATTTGTAGTCAGCCAACCCCCTCAGCTGATTGTTACTATAGATGACAGCCAAGCCTCAACTCTTACTGCAAATGCCTCTGGAGGCACTCCACCTTATTCTTATCAATGGAACACAGGGGACACTTCAGCTTCTATCACACCACAACAGGGAGGAACATACATCGTGGTTGTTTATGATTCGCTAATGTGTTCCGCACAAGATACTGTCATCCTTACTTCTGTAGAATATGTCGATTACAACATTGAATGCAGAATAAATTCACTTTCTGAGCACTGGAGAATCACGTGTTCGGGCAACGAAAAGCCCTCCGTAGCAAGGCTATATTCCCCTTCAGGACAGCAACTGGCATCATGCCGATTTGATGGAAATAACTGTGTCTTTACGCAGTCCCGTGCTACTGGATACTACTACATAATAATTGAAAGCAATGAAAAAGTTCTTTCAGTAACTAAAGTATTTGCTCCCGATAAGTTAAAAATCAAAGGTCATGATTAGAAGAATATACTGGTCTGGTCAACGAACAGATTCCCTCTTTGTCACAAACGCATTATTAATCCTGCTAATGTTAGTTTTCCCCCTGTATACCATGGCGCAGGTAAGATGGGCAAACGAAATAGTGGGAAATAGAACACGTACCGTTGTGAAGTTAATCAAGGACAATGGTGGATATATCGCCCTTTCCACTCCTGCAGATCCGATACTGCTTAACACTTATGTAGGCTTATTCAGACTCTATAACAATGGAGAACTTTCCACGTTAGAACAACTGATTTTTGGAGACCAGACCGACGATAACATACCTGTTGATATTCTTCCTATACCGACTGGATACTATATTGTAGCGGTTAAAGGAGGTCCTTTTTATGATACAACGCATTACAGTAAAGACCTGTATTTAGCTGTCCTTGATAGCAACTTTAATGTACTGTCCGCTACCATTCTGGTTGATACAGCTGGTGATATATCCGAAAGACTTGAAGGAATGCTATACCATCAGGGACGCATACTACTTATGATTGCTCCAGTGGGCTCTTATAATCCTTATGAGGACCGCTTTAACATAGTTGTGATGGATATAGACTACAGTGGTTCTGTGCCAACACTCAATATGGTCAGTTCAATGTCCTACACATGGGGAGATAGACAGGGCATCTATGGAGCAATAAAAGTAAATCCATATACCGGTGAAGTTGTAACGTGTGGCGATACAGACCCCTATAATTATGGAGGCATCTATTGTGCGAGCTTTACCTTTGACCCGTTCGTGAACTCTTTTGTTTTCAACTGGTCTGTCAATATATCCAGTCCCTTCACCAATCTTACTATTGAAGACTTTTACCCTATTAGTGCCAATAGATACATCATTGCAGGACGCATAGACTACTGGTATAGTGGGGGCGACGGACCACTGCTCATGCTCGTTGAAAAGACACCAGCAGACACCTTTAATATACTGTGGGCTAAAATAGTGAATTTCACTGGTGTTGATGGAAGATTCAAACGAATCGTTGAAATGGATTCTAATGTTTATGCCATATTCGGAGAACATCGTGATAATAACTGGAACACTTATTACACAATCACTTTATTTTCTCCCCCTGGAACTATATTGCAGTCATGGATTTCGGGAGAAGCCAGACCGCTAACTGTCTCCTATGAAAATGGAATTATCGTAAATAATGAACCCAACACAATTTATTTCGGAACTGATGATACATTGAAACTATGGAATTTAGGACAAACACTCACTATAGATACTGCATGTGTGGAAGGTTTTGACTATCAAATGAATACTCATTTCCTTAGCAATCCTGCAGAACCAATATATAACGTCATTTCTGACACTATAGTGTTCTATGCCCCTCCACCTTTTGAAACTTCTCCATATCCTATTAGTCTTATGGGGCAATATGCTGATAGTCTGACCCAGAGAAACCTTACCGTCATGTCAGTTCGTGCTGATTCAGTATATGCACCTTTATGCCCAGATGATTCAGGAGCTATATTTATCAGCGTAATTGGAGGAAACGCTCCATATAGCTTTTCATGGTATGTAAATGACCCTAATACTGGCAACTATGTGCTTGTGGATACCACGGAAGACCTGATACCCGCCGCACCTAACCTTCAGTATAAAGTTGAAGTCACTGACCAACAAGGATGTTTTGCCTCTCTGAGCGGTTATATAGAAGGTCCTGATACCTTTTCATTAACCATTCTGGATTCTGCTCTTCGTACTAATTGTCCTGGTTCTAGAGAAGGTTGGCTTATTGTCCAGATAAGTGGTGGAACGCCCTATGCCAGAGACCCTAAATATGACGTGCAATGGCGCATGGATTCAACCACATTATCTGGAGTTAGCAACGGGGATACTTTCCTTGTGGAAGGGCTAAGTGCTGGAACACTGGAACTTGTTGTTGTAGATTCAAACTTGTGTACTAAGACTTACACATTTACCGTAACAGAGCCGGATTCCTTTTATCTGGTTAATTATACCATGAATGATGAGACCTGTGCCGACTCATGTGATGGTTTTATTCAGGTTACCATTGGAGGAGGTACCCCTCCTTATTCCTACTCTTGGTATGATGCTTTTCTGGGACCTAATTCAACCCCACTGTCCAATACTACCACACTGAACGATGCCTGTGCCGGCACCTATGTGCTGGAAGTTACGGATGTTAATGAATGTTCTGAGGCTTTCTGGTTTGAGCTGAATGGTCCGGACCCCATAATTATAAAAGTGGATTCTACTAAAGGTTGCTATGAGACCCCACTGTTTGGACCAGCTGGAACTTACTATGACGTTTACATCTCCGTTTCTGGCGGTACTCCGCCGTATAACTACCAGTGGTCCGATGACGGCCCCACAGAAGACCGTTTTAACATCAGGGACGGCTATTACACCCTTATTGTTACCGACTCGCGTGGCTGTTCACAAACGCTGGAATTAGAACTTCCCCCTCTCTCCCCAATAACCATTACTACCGACTCAATCAATTACGATTTCTGTGAAGACACAATGTCAATATATATTACCGCAACAGGAGGCACTCCACCCTATTCATATGCGTGGTATGACAACGCTCTTGGTTGGGGTATTATTCCTGTTTCGCGAAGTAAAAACCTTGTTTCCGTTGCCCTTTCTCCCTATTCTGTGGTTGTTACCGATGCTAACGGATGTACCGCTAAGGCTTCGTTTCCACTGAACCCTGATACCATCCAGGACCTGCGAATAGACAGTATAATTACAACCCCCGACAACTGTGATAGCACTGGAACGTTAACCATCTATGCATCCGGAGGCACGCCCCCTTATGTATACGGTGTAATGTTTTCGCTTACATCGGGTATTGCGCAGTCTGACAATACTTTTACTGACCTTCCTGCAGGAATTTTGTTGGTCATTGTGGAAGATGCTAACGGCTGTATCGTTGATACATTGGTTGAAATAGAATCCTCATCTCTTCTAACAGCCATGTATGTCCACCGCAATCCTAAATGCCACGGTTCTTCCGACGGTTTCATATACGTATATGGGCGAGGAGGCACACCACCTTATTCCTATTACTGGCTGGACAATGGTTCCACACAGCAACAACGCAATAATCTGCCTGCCGGAACATATACGTGCCAGATTACAGATGCCAACGAATGCGTAGTGTATGTTACTGTTACGCTTACTGAACCTCAGCCATTGAGTTTAACTACCGATGGAGAAGGACCATCCTGCTATGGTAGTTATGACGGATGGTTGTGTGTTAACGTGGTAGGAGGAACACCGCCATATTCCTACCAGTGGAGTAATGGAGACCAGTCTGCGTGTGCAGAAGACCTCACCGAAGGGGCATATTCTGTAACTGTTACCGATGCCAATGGATGCACAGCAACAGCCACTTTTGAACTCACTCCCGTTGATAGTATTATCATAACGCTTGATTCCCTATTCCCGGCAGACTGCATCTATCCTTTTGATGAGATATACATTTCTGTGAGCGGAGGTACACCACCATATACTTACCAGTGGTCCAATGGAGTGACCAGCGAGGATATGACTCTTGGGTGGGATACCTCTTATACTGTGGTTGTGGAAGATGCCAATGGCTGTGTTGCAACAGCAACATTCAGTATGCCACCAATCCCCGAACCTTCCATAGATAGTATATCTGTGACAGATGCTTCTGTATGTGGTGCCAGCGACGGCTCCGCAACAGTGTATGTATCGTCGGGAGGCACACCCCCTTACTCATATACATGGAAGAAGATGCCCAATGGAGCTGTTGTGGGTAATACACAAACTGTCAATAATCTCAGTGCAGGTATGTATGTCGTGGAAGTTACCGATGCTAATGGTTGCACTGCCTCAGACACGGTTGTTATACTTAATGCCGCAGGATTGACAGTTACCAGAGATTTTATTGCTGATGCCTCATGTGCAGGAAGACCCAATGGTAGTATATATGTCACTGTAACAGGAGGCACTCCGCCGTATAGTTTTGTATGGAGTGATGGTTCCACACAGGAAGACAGAAACGACCTCCGAGCAGGAGTTTATTCAGTACTTGTAATAGATGCGAATGGGTGCGCTGGATTTGGTGGACCCTGGCAGATAAATGAACCACCACCAGTAACTGTATCCCTTGATTCCCTTAAACAACCATCTTGTAATGGAGATAATTATGGCTACGTTAGCGTTCAGGTTACGGGAGGCACACCACCATACTATTACCTGTGGTCCACAGGTGCGCAGACTCCAGCAATAGCAGGAATACCAGCAGGCAACTATTCCGTTACGATCTGGGATGATGAAGGTTGCATGGCATTTTTGAACGTAACCCTTGGGGAGCCTGCACCCCTGTCCATAGCACTTGACTCCATAGATGCACCGACATGCAGGCAAGATACCGGCTTTCTCAGTGTTACAGCTGTTGGGGGCACAGGACCCCATGCGTACGTATGGCACGATGGATTCACAGGCTGGCAAAGACTGGTAACTCTCGGAATATATAGCGTTGGTGTTACAGATGCCAATGGATGCAGGGCGTCTGCTACATTCTCTGTTAGTCCAACTTCTACTTTGAAGATAGATAGTGTAGTAGTCGGTACCCCAACAGCATGTGGAACTGCCACCGGCACAGCAACAGTATATGTCTCCGGGGGCACGCCACCATATCGCTATCAGTGGTCCAATGGAGATACAACACAATCTGTTGGTTCTCTTTCAGTTGGCACATACATTATTACTGTTACTGATAGCGGAGGGTGTCAGGTTGCCGATACTATCAATATAAGTGACCCAGCAGGACCTGCTATCTCACTGGATTCCATTAATCACATTACATGTGCCCATCAACCTGACGGTGCCATTTACATATCTGTTTCAGGGGGCACACCACCATATACCTATCAATGGAACAATGGAGCAACAACACAAGATATAACTGGCTTATCGGCAGGTATGTATACCGTAATTGTTGAGGATGCTAATGGTTGCCGGTCAGCAGCCTTTTATGTGGTCAAATCACTTTATGATTCTCTAAGGGTAAATGCAAATCTGACACATATTGTGTGTGGCGGTACATCAACAGGAAGCATAAAGCTTGCGGTTAGCGGAGGTATGCCCCCTTATCAGTATGTATGGAACACTGGAGCAACTACCAGTGTGGTAAGTGGACTGCCAGCTGGAACATACATTGTTACAATAACCGATTCTGTTGGGTGTTCACGTGTTGACACCTTCCAGCTGCTGGAACAGGCACCCGTTCAAATAGATCTTGATACTTTCTTAATGCCCCATTGTGCCGGAATGCCATCAGGAGCCATTTTTGTCCGTGTAACGGGCGGTACCCCACCGTATGCTTACACATGGAACGACACCATATTGTCTGCTGACCTGCAAGGTGTTCCAGCAGGTGTATATGTGCTGGAAGTTATAGATGCAATGGGCTGCTTGGCACGCGACACCTTCACCTTAGGAGAACCACAACCCTTAGCAGTTGTTATAGATGCCAGCGGAAGCCCCGTATTGACCGCCGTTACGTCAGGAGGAACACAACCATACGTGTATTACTGGAACACGGGAGATACGTCGCAATCCATTAATGCATCGGTAGGGAATACATATTGGGTCGTTGTTTATGACTTCCATGGATGCGAAGCACGGGACACTTTAGCTCTCACTGGATT
>WFXT01000150.1 GCA_015490475.1 Bacteroidota bacterium | reverse complement strand
GTATGTTACATATCCAGTATCTCCACGTGCTGAATAAAATGCATCAATTGTTCCCAAGCCTTCTATTATTGATTTGCTGTCCTGCGATATTGCTATATAGTTAATCAGGAATACCAAAAAGAACTTAAACCATTTTGTCATCAAAAAGCGGTTATTCATTAACAACTTTTTTTATGTCTCCAATTATTGATTTCACAAAATTAACATATTCCTCAAGATTTTTCTCTAATTCTTCTTTCTCTAAGTGTGTTTTTACTGCAATGAGTATAAGGGCTTGGTCTGTGTTAAGACCATATTGTGCTTTCAACTCTTTTACCTGTTGGTCTATATTCGTAGCAGTTTTTTGTATGGCTTCAACAGACGATTCAGGAACCTGTACATCAACTGATAGACCATCTATTGTTACGCTAACCTTTACCATTTTGTTTTGCTTATCCATCTTCTCCAGAAATTTGTTTCTGAATTATTTTTCTAATTTCTCTGATTAGAGCAATGTATGAATTGACTTTCAATATCACTGCTTTTTTTTCTTCGGAACTGAAGCGTTTTCCAGTTATGAGCAACCACATGTTTTTGTCCAGTTCTTTCACTCTTTTGCGTAGATATTTCAGGTCTTCGTAGTCCTCCACTAACTGTTGCTTTATGCTCTCCCATTCTGCCTTTAAGGTCTGTAATTGTTGAGAGTAGTCTTCTGGTTTCATCCTCTCAGTGTTCCTCTAAATGATTTAACAATAAGTTCTGCAATACAGTTTTTTAAGGCATCTATTTGTTGCTGTGAAGTAGATGCAATCCTGAGTGTATATGAAACATTTCCTTTGCCGATATTTTCTCCCGTATAAACATCAATAAGGCTGATATAAATGGGTTTTAGTTTACTGTGGCAGGATGTCAGGAATTGGCTATAGAACTGACCGAAAGGAACTCCTTCAGGGATAATGAAGGATATGTCATGCCAGATTAACTTTTGATTTTCATTGATGGCAGACAAACCAGTAGTGTGCTTTTGTGCTGATAGTTTTTTCCATAGTGGCTCAATGAAAATTTCTCCGTAAAACACGTGTTCCTTTATTCCAAATTGTTTTCTCACTTTATAAGGGATTGCTCCCATTAATGCAAAAGGAATATCATCAATAATTAATTGTCTGGCACATTCAAGCCATGGAATGTCTATAGGTTGCCAATGTCCTATCAAATTGTTGTGGTACAAAAACTTTTCAATATGGGCAGATAATTTCCAGTAATTGCTTGCTCTGGTGGGGTCATTCCAGTGCTTTAATGGTTCCAGTTCGTGGCTGATAAGGGCACATACCCATTGTTCATTAAAGGCATTAATGTTTCTATTGTAGGTTTTACCTATTTCCACATATTGGTTTATCCTAACATTATTAGACCTGTTTCTGCCAACCACTTCTGTAAGAGAAAACATCAGGGTTGGTCTCAGAACACTTCGTGAACCTATCGTTGATGAGTGAACTTCAACTAATTGGGAAGCATCAAAGAAATCAATGACCCACTCCTTCTCAACGAAAGAAAGGGTTTGCACTTCTTGAAAACCATAGGATATGAAGCGATTAATTATGGAATTCCTGAACTCAAAAAATTTTTCATCTTCAAAACTATCAACCAGTTGAATATTCATTGTTTCTGGAACCTCAATGTTGTCCATTCCATAAAGTCTTACTATTTCTTCAATAATATCTGCTGGTCTTGTAACATCATATTTGTATAAGGGCACTGTGCAGTGGAATCCCTCTTCTCCTTCATCAACATTGATATCCATTAATTCAAGTAGTTGGCGGGCTTCTTCTTTCTTTAAAAAGCCTCCAGTTATCTTATTTAAATAATCAAAGGAAACGAAAACCTGTTTAGGATGTTTTCGGGATGCATACACATCTTGTATTGCAGAGACAAATTCATAAGAGCCAAGTACATTAAGGAATCGGCGGGCAGCAAATTCTGTTATTGAAATGTCTGCTCCTCTCTCAAATCTGTATGCTGCATCAGTATCTAAGCCCAATCTTCTTCTGGTTCTGCTTATTCGTTCAGGCTTGAACCACGCACTTTCTAATACAATTTCTGTTGTGTCCAAGCCAACTCCTGTGTCAATGGCTCCTATTATTCCTGCAAGTGCCAAAGCTCTTTTGCCATCTGCTATCACAAGGTCCTGGTTCGTTAGGGCATAAACGTTATCGTTCAGGGCTCTAAAAGATTCTCCTTGTCGTGCCCTTCTGACTTTTATTAAATCATCGTTTATTTCTTTTCTGTCAAATGTGTGAAGTGGATGTCCAATTTCAAGCATGACGTAATTGGCAGAGTCAACCACGTTGTTTATGACGTTGAAATCTAATAACCTGAGTTTTCTTTGAATATACATTGGCGAAGGACCAATGTTAACTCCCTTTACTTCAATGGCAGTATATCGTGGACATCCCTCTGAGTCTTCAATTTCAATGTTTACTGAAATGGGTTCTTTCCCTGCTTCTGCTATTGGCGGTTGAACAATTTGAGCATCTTTTATTTGTTTATGATATATGAGCCATGCCTTTAATTCTCTCGCTATGCCCAGATGAGAAAGGGCATCACCACGATTAGGCGTAATTTCAAGGTCAATAATATAATCATTTTGCCATGTTCTAAGTAACTCGCTTAGGTTAAATCCTGTGTCCAGTTCATCAGGAAGAATCCATATTCCACTGTGGTCGTCGCTTATTCCAACTTCTCGTTCTGAAAGTAAGACAGCCTCTGAAGGAACTCCCTTAATGGTTCGTTGCTCTGCAACAACTAAGTCACCATTTTTATCTATGAAAGAACTTCCCGGTAGAGCGACGGCAACTTTAACACCTGCCTTCAAATTGGGGGCTCCACTAACCGCTGTGAATGTTGAATAGTTGATCTCAATTTTTGCCACTTTGAGTTTTTCTGTCAAAGGTTCAATATGAACAATTTTTCCTACCAATATTTTTTCTCCGATGCTGAATTCAGGTGTTTTAATGCCTGCTACCTCTATACCCTGTTTGCTTAATGCTTCACAAGCCTCTTCAACAGAAACTTCCTCTAACGCTGGTAATAACTCTTTGAGCCAACTCCATAACACTTTCATAAGCCCTGCTTATGCTATTACTATAGATTGCTCGGAATGTATTCTGTTACTTTATGATAACACTTTCTTGACAGTGATGCCTATGTGAGCGGGGTTTTCCACGACATGGACACCGCAGGAACGCAAAAATTCCATTTTTGCCTGAGCAGTGTCTAATTTTCCACCTATTATTGCTCCTGCATGACCCATCCGTTTTCCTTTTGGTGCTGTTGCTCCGGCAATAAACGCCACAACAGGCTTCTTGGCATGTTTCTTAATCCATTCACCAGCCTCAATTTCTCCTTGTCCTCCTATCTCTCCTATCATCACTATAACTTCTGTGTCTGGGTCTTCGTTGAACATTTCAATAACCTCAACCATGCGGGTGCCAATAATTGGGTCTCCTCCTATACCAACGCAGGTAGATTGTCCTAGTCCCTGCTCGCCAACTTGATGAACCGCTTCATACGTCAGTGTTCCAGACCGTGAGACTATACCTACGGTTCCGGGTTTGTGAATGAATCCCGGCATGATGCCTGCCTTAGCCTGTCCAGGTGTTATTACTCCGGGACAGTTTGGACCAATTAATCTTGCACCTTTCTCTTTGACGAACTTTTTGGCTTTAACCATATCCTGTACAGGAATCCCTTCGGTGATGGCTATAATCAGTTTTATCCCAGCGTCTGCTGCTTCCATAATAGCGTCTGCGGCAAAGGGCGGGGGCACAAAAATAACAGATGTGTCAGCCCCTGTTTTTTCAACAGCCTCCTTGACTGTGTTAAACACAGGTCTGTCAAGATGAGTGGTGCCTCCCTTTCCAGGGGTGACTCCTCCCACGATGTTGGTGCCATATTCTATCATCTGCTGTGAATGGAAAGTGCCTTCCTTTCCTGTAAATCCTTGCACGATGACTTTGTTCTCCTTAGTAAGTAAAATTGCCATACCTATCCTTATTTACTTAATGCAAACATAGACAAAGTGAAGGAAAAAAGATTT
Organism: Bacteroidota bacterium; assembly: GCA_015490475.1. Lineage (GTDB taxonomy): Bacteria > Bacteroidota > Bacteroidia > JAADEI01 > JAADEI01 > JAADEI01. The sequence continues at coordinate 1,923 of WFXT01000150.1, read as the reverse complement.
GCTAATTTGCCAGCTGTTATTGAGTGGTGGTTATTGGGGACAAATAAGAATCGCAAACGTCAGTTCTTCCCTGATTGCCTGAGAAAGAATAGTCAGTATATGTGTAGTTAATATAGATTTGTCCTTTTTGCTTGTCAATTCGCCCTGTTCCATTTGTGATATATAATTTCTTCTGGCAGAAGACCTGTTCTCCATCAAGTTTTATAACAGAACCATTTTGTTCCAGGTTAAACCGCACTACAATTGAAGAGAAATTACATGTAAATCCTCCAAATCCGTCAATATACACAACTAAAGGATTTTCCCTATCTGCCGCCACATACGCCCGCTCTATTGTTACTGTGTCTGTTAACTGGCAGACTGCAAAGCCTTTGTATAATCCCTCTAAGCGTGTGTTAATAGGAATTTCACAGGATGGACCCTCCCATCCTTCGTCACATTCGCAAGCAATACCATTTATTTGACCATTGACACATCTCAATTCACAGTTGGTTCCTCCATAGTTAGCAAAACACTGGCATGTTCCATCAACACAAATACCATTAAAGCACATTACTGTTGCGCAGGGGTCCTCCTTGCATTGAAACATCAAACCTGCTAAGCCAATACCAACGATAATTCCTGCAACTTTAATGCCTGTTGACAAATTCCATATCTTCATTACTTATTGATTTTGACTTTTGTTGGTGTTTTCTGTTGGTTTCTCACTTTTGGTTTCTCCGAGTTCTTCAAAAATTTCGTCCTGATAATTGATATTAATTTTTCCAATGATTACGAATTCTGTCCTTCTGTTCTTAGCTCTACCTTCTTCTGTGTCGTTGGATGCTATGGGATATTTTTCGCCATATCCTTTTGCTATGAGTCTGTCCGGACTTATTCCTTTGCTTACCAAGTATCTGACCACTGATTCTGCCCGCTTCTGGGAAAGCATCAGATTATATTCATCAGACCCTCTGGAATCAGTATGGGATCTTATTTCCACTTTCAACTCGGGATTTTCTTTAAGAAGCATAGCAAGAGAATCAAGAACAGGAAATGACTCTGGCTTTAAGTCCCATTTATCAAAATCATAGTAGATGTTCCTCAGAGTATAAGGTTTATTAAGAATGAGTTTTTTCAGCGGTATGGCGACAGTAAAAGTGTCTCGCAGCTTGGTAGTTGTAGTAGCTAACCATTGTGATTGTTTAAAATAGCCGTTTCTTTCTGCTGTGAATTTGTATTGCTGATTTGGAAATACCTTGTAGTAAATATATCCAGCTGAATCAATCTTTAGGGTCTTTATTTGAGCCATTCTGCCAGTTATAGAATCCATTAACCACACATAAACAGTGAGACTATCAAGGGGTCTCTTTAAACTGTCTGCATCATCATAGGCATAAATTTTTGCTATTAGTTCTGGCTTTGCTTCAAATTCAAAATACCAGATGTCATCGCAACAGGTTGGATTTTTCAGAGCATATACTCCAACGCGATTGGACACAAAGTAACCACTATATCTGTTAGGATTCAAAATAAAGTACAATTCGTCAGTGCTTGTATTTATGGGATAGCCAATATTTTGAGGGGGTGCCCATTTATTTACTGCTCCTTTAGACTTGAAAATATCCAATCCTCCCATTCCGGGATGTCCATTAGAAGCAAAGTACAGAGTTTGGGTTTCTTGGTCGTACCAGGGGGTCATTTCATCCCTGGGTGTATTTATAGTTTTTCCAAGGTTTTTAGGTTTTGACCATGTTCCACCCAGGTTATATGTGTACCAGATGTCCAAGCCACCACGGTGTCCTTGTTCGGGTCTGTCTGAAACAAAATATAAGACCTCAATTTTCTTGGACCCTTTTTGGAAAATTCCTACTGCTGGTTGGGTAGTGGTGTAAATCGGGTGGTTTACTGGCTCTGGAAGGCGAACAGGAAATTGCCACATAC
>WFXT01000149.1 GCA_015490475.1 Bacteroidota bacterium | reverse complement strand
GTGGGACAACTTGCTGGCGAGTATGGAAAAACAATCATGATATATTTGTCACAGGATACATTTACTGCTTTAATAGTTTCTTTTATGAATTGTTGGACGTCCTGACCAAAAGATAGGAAAGGGGTGAGCCCAATCAAGACCCACCCCAGTAAGAACCACATAGGTTTTCTTGTTTTTTTCATGGCACTATCATTTGGTCAACAAAGAGTTTTTATCTATGATAAAATTCCAAATTCTAATTTTGCTAACGTTTGAGAGCTTAAGTTCTTGGCCTGGATCTGGCTTAGGAACTGTAGTCCAAATACCATCTTGATTTATTAAAATTTCCTTAGCAAATACGGACTTGAAGTATACATTTTCAAAAGGAGTCGGGTCATATCCTTGCACTTCCATATAATTTGCCATACTGCAAGTGTTGCAATATACTATTACTTGCGGATAGCCTACATATAAATTAAAATAAATTACTGCACAAAGCCCATTGCCCGAGGCACAACTAATTTCAAGCATTACGGCTCCGTCTTCTTTAATTGTTTTACAAGACGCACAAGTTCCTGTTATATACACTCCTGCAATGTGAGCATTAGCAGAAAGTGAGATTGCTAACCCAACTAACAGCATTACAATTCTCCTCATGGCTCCACTATTTTTCAGGTTTTCAGTTTTATGTTCAATTCACTTCAGCTTCCCACAACCTCATCATCCACCGGATGAGCCTCCTGAAACCTTTTCAGGAAGCTCTGAGTAACACAGGGGTCCGGTGCCCCTGCGGGGAACCTCGTTCCCTGAGGTGTGCAAAAAACAGGAATGCTTTGTGGGAACAGGTTCCCGAAACTGCTTTTGTCCTTCACCAGAAAGTGCATCTGCCATAAAGGAAGCATCTGCTTGGTTTTGTTAGGAAAAGGATTGATGTCTTTTCCAAAGGCAAACTGACATCAAGCGAAATTTTATCTAATGTGTCAGAAAGCCTTGCTTTCTTGTGTGTGTGGATAAAACTTCCGTTATCACATTGTATATGCTATATACAAATTCCGTTATCCTTGTCATAATTTTCAGAGCCAACTTTTTAGCCCCTGTTACCATTCGCCCAGTTTCTGCATACAAATATAAAACATCTTGGGAAAATAGAATTGTATGTTTGCATGTCAGGTACAGGAGTGTTAGACTTTAAAAACACAGGCAATCTACAAAGTTAGATAAAGTCCCCTTCGGTCTATATTATTTAGACCATGTCTAAATTAAATTTTGTTCTTTACCTTTGCTTCAAAAGCAATAATCATGGCAAGAAAAACAAATAACATAGGAAGACAGGTTCTCATGGGAGGTTTCATTTCACTGCTTGTCGTTGCTTCTGTTGCTTCAGCCCAAGACCGTTTTTTTGCATACAGCTATTCTTCGCCCAATGTGCCAATGGGGGGTGTTGACATAGAGCCGTGGATTACTTACTATTGGAAAACTGATGGTTCGGCAAGAACGTATTTCCAAAGACTGGAGTTTGAGTATGGAATAACAAATTGGCTTCAGAGCTCTTTCTACTTCAACTATAAACAGAAATTTGTGAATGGAAAAGTGAGCACGTCAACATCTTTTTCTCATGCTTTAAAGTTTTCTGTGTTTAACCCTTCCGTGCATCCCGTGGGCTTTGCATTTTACTTTGAATACTATCTGGGGGCAACCTTTACAGAGGTTGAATCAAGAGTAATCATAGACAAGTGGTGGGGAAATAACAAAGCTGTTATTAATCTCATACCTGAAATTGAGTGGGAATATGAAAAGGACCCTGTTTCGGGAGAGATATATTCATCCAGAAAAGAAGAATTTAGAATAGAATATGGATATACTCATATTGTCAGGTTGAAAAAGCCTTTAATATCTATTGGTTTTGAGGGTTTAGCTGGTTATGAAGACAATGAATGGGAAACTTTGTTCATGGGTCCGGCATTATTGTGGGCAACGACAGGAAATAGAGCTGGTGCTTTTATTGCCTCAACATTGGGATATGATTTTATTGGAAAGAATGCTTATCAACTGCGTTTTATTTTAGGGATAACGTTCTAAAACTACTAATTAATGTTGCGGAAAATAGGCATGGTTATCTTACTTATGACGGTGTGGCAATGTGCAACTAAGTTGATTCATCCTACTAGTGCAGATGTTCAACGGGCAAAAGAATGGTATCCAGATGTTGATAGTTTAACCCTTGTTACTGGCATGAAGTTGTATAAAAAGAAATGTGGGCAATGCCATAAGTTAATCCATCCGGGAACATTTACTGCTAAAGAGTGGATTAGACATGTTAATGAATATGCCGATGAGGCGAAATTAACCGACAACCAGAAATTGCTCATTTTAATCTATGTCCAAACATTCAGTAGAGACAGGTATGATTACACTCAGGTTGATAAAAAGTAACTGTTATAAGGAAAGCATGTTTTGAGATAGAGAAAATGGATATATAAAGCAAGTTAACATAGAGGCATTCAAAAAAGCCGGTCTTACTCTTGGTTGAGGTAATGTAACTTTGTAGAAAAAAACATGCTAAATAAGATTAGGCTTGGAATTATTCGGGAGACAAAGACACCGCCTGACCCAAGGGCACCTTTGGCACCAGAACATTGTAAAGAATTATTAAAGAAGTATCCAAATCTGGAAATTTACATTCAGCCTGCTAAATACAGATGTTTTTCTTCTAATGAGTACACAGGAGCAGGAGTGAGATTAAAAGAAGAATTAAATAATTGCGATTATTTGCTTGGCGTAAAAGAAGTTGATATATCTTATTTGATGTATCACAAGACCTATATGTTCTTTTCGCATACTGCAAAAATGCAGGCACACAATAGAGAACTGTTGCGAAATATAATAATAAGACGCATAACGCTCATTGATTATGAGTATCTTGTTGACGAGAATGGTATGAGACTTGTGGGCTTTGGGCGTTTTGCCGGTATCGTAGGAGCACATAATGGACTCTGGACATGGGGCAAAAGGCAGGGAATTTATGATATGCCAAGGGCTTATGAACTCGGCACTTATGAAAAACTAAAGGAGTTTTATCAAGATTTTGAGATGCCACCTGTTAAGGTTATTGTGACCGGACGGGGACGCTCGGCAAAGGGAGCAATGGAACTGCTTGACCTAGCTGGATTTAAGAAGGTATCACCAGAAGAATTCTTGAAGATTGACAAACCCAGTGAGCCAATCTATGTCCAGTTGACAAAAGCAGAGATATATAAGCATAAGGAAACAGGACAATATGATAGGGAACATTTCCATTCGCATCCACAAGAATATGTTTCGGTAATGAAAGATTATCTCGCATCGGCAGATATACTTGTAAACTGTATCAATTGGGATTATTCAATGCCACCGTTGTTTACAAAAGAAGATGTAAGAGAGCCATGGTTTAGAGTTCAAGTCATAGCCGATGTGTCGTGTGATATAAAAGGTTCTGTGCCAATCACTTTACGTGCCACAACTATTGAAAACCCTGTGTATGGCTATCACCCAGAAAAAGAAATAATTACCAGACCGTTTTCTAAGGATGTTATTGATATTATGGCAGTTGATAACTTACCGGGCGAATTGCCAAGGGATGCAACACGGGAATTTAGCAAAGACTTATCTACCCATGTAATTCCTTTGCTTATTGAAAATCCAAATCATCCGATAATTCAGAGAGCAACGATAGTTAAAGAAGGGCAATTAACGGAACGATTTAAATATCTGGAAGATTTCGTGAGGGGACGCAAGTAGTTTTAACTGCCTTGTTTCAAATTGTAAATAAACTGCAAGCAAATGATAGATACGCATGCACATCTGTTTTTGCCTGATTTCTCTGAAGATCTGGAAGATGTAGTTAATAGGGCTCTTGAAAATAATGTAACTAAAATTTTATTACCCAACATAGATGAATCAAGCATTTTATCACTAAAAGACACTGTTAAGCGGTTTCCCGAAGTATTCATGCCGATGATGGGATTGCACCCTCTATCAATTAAGGAAAATTGGCAGGAACAATTGGAAGTCGTAAAGCATGAGCTTGATTCTGGTGAGTACATAGCGGTTGGCGAAATTGGACTTGATTTTTACAGAGATTATGGAATTCCCAGAGAGGTTCAGGAGCGTGTTCTTGAGGAGCAACTAAATTGGGCACTTGAGAAAGGAGTCCCTGTGAGTTTGCATACACGGGGAGCAATAGATAGAACTATAGAAATAGTGTCTGGGTATGCAAAACGAGGTTTGAGAGGGGTATTCCACTGCTTTACGGGGAATTTAGAACAAGCTCGCAAAATTCTTGACATGGGCTTCTACCTTGGTATTGGGGGGGTTATCACGTTTCCGAAAGTTAAATTGGGACAGGAAGTTATTAAAAAGGTCGGGCTTGAAGGGGTTGTTTTGGAAACCGATGCTCCCTATCTGGCACCACAACCAAAACGGGGACGCCGAAACGAAAGTGCCTACATTAAGTATGTGGCAGAATTTCTTGCAAATTTGATGAATATGTCAATTGAACAGGTTGATGAGATAACCACACAAAATGCTATAAACCTTTTTACTATTCAGGCATAGAACGATACATGTCCAGATACTTTATTGCTACCTTCATGTCTTTGTAGTAAGGAGCAGTTAATTCAATAGTTCTGTCGTTGTTTTCGTCAGCAGGAAGAATCAACTTATAAGCATGGAGGGCAGTTCGTTCAATAATGGGCTTTTCTTCATATTCAATATCTCGCTTCCGCTTAAAAGATGGCTTTAAGCGAGATAGATATAAATAGTGTCCACCATAAGTGATGTCACCTACTATTGGAGTTCCAATAGCCTTCATGTGAACTCTGATTTGATGCGGTCGCCCAGTAATAGGAAAGACCTTTAGAAAGCTGTATCCAATCCATTTCTTTTCCAGTTCATATTCTGTGATGGCAGGTTTTCCTTCTGTTTTATCAATCTTATACACATTTCTTTTTCTCTTGCTCAAGGGAGCCAGAGGCAAAACAATTCGGTCTGATTCCTTTTCTGGAACCCCTTCAACAATAGCATGATATTCCTTTATTACTTTTCGTCTTTCAAAGGCTATGTTTAAGAACCTATGTGTTTCAGCATCTTTAGCAAAAACGTTAACACCACTGGTTTGCCAATCAAGTCTATGAACAATGTAAATCTTTCCATACTTCTTAAGGAGAAAGTGATATAAATTTGGATGAGCGGGGTCCCAACGGTCAGGAATAGAAAGCCACCCGGGAGGTTTGTTAATTGCAACTATTCTATCGTCTTCGTAGATAATAGCAGGAGGCTTACGAGCCCATGGATGCCTTGAAAGGAATTCTCTTTTGTCTAATG
>WFXT01000148.1 GCA_015490475.1 Bacteroidota bacterium | reverse complement strand
TGTTCCTACGCCTATGAAATCTCTAACACCACAATAATAAGCCTTTGCCATTAAATCAGGGTCGGTGTAAAATCCACCTGGATACTCAATGCTAAATCCACCAATTTCAAACCATAAACTTCGGGGCATTAGTAGTGGAGGCCACATTGCCCCTTGCCAATGAGGACGGCATAGCTCTTTATATTCAGACAACAAAACGGCTTCTCTAAAGGTATTAATGTCTGTGCCGTAGTCTTTTACCACAACACACAGATTCCCTGTGTTTACGGGCTCAATCATTGTGGCAGACAATACAAATCTGTCATGATCAAAAGAATGAATCCATTGAGCAAGTTCAAAATCCCATCCAGGCAGAGCATACATGTCGTCGTTGAAATATACAATAAAGGGGGAAGTAGAAATTTCTGCTAGTTGATTAACAGCTCTTGCAATACCTACGTTTTCAAGCGAATGTAAATATCTAATCTTCTCTTTCTGCACCCACTCAAGAGTTCCGTCATTACCTTCATTAACAAACACAAGAGTTTCGTGATCAGGAAAAATACTATTTTCTCTTATAGACTTGACACACAGTTTTAAATAATCCAGATTATTCCATGTGGGAATTAGAATGCTGAATCTCGGAATCCAATCATATAGGGTGTCATAGGGCATGGACACGTTTCCGTGCAGAGTAGTTTATCTTAAGGGCATTTGCCTTCCTTAGTTCCTGTTTAACATCAGTTACTATACCCATTTTGACCCCTGTATCTACACGTAATGAAATTGTCATGAAGGGTTGCAGTTGCTCAGGCAGTTGAGCCCTTTCACTTTCAACGAAGGGAATTACATCTTTTATATCAGCAATAACATCATTTAATTGAATTCTTGGAGCAGTTCCATATTGTTGTACATATTGTGGCATCGGAGGACCTATATATATATAACTCACAAGAGATTTCTTTTCCAATTTTTGCAATTCTGTTGCTTCCGGCACGACAACTCTCACTTTCAATGTTGTTTCACGAAGCACAGTTGCTACCATAAAGAAGAACAAAAGCATGAATATAATATCGGGCAAAGAAGCGGTTGATATAGTAGGAGCCTTCTTAGAGCCTGTTTGTCGTTTTCTTAGCATTATCCACCAATTTGTTCACCTATTGCTTCTGGTTCCGCTTCGGAAATTTTGATTGGATACATTTTCCTAATTTCCTTCTTCTTATCTGGGGGTAACTTATCAAAAGGAACACCGTATTTCTTCATCGCAGCCTCATCACGTAGTTCTCTATATGCCGCCTTTAGTTCATTGTAAACGGTGATATACATTTTGTAAGAAGTACCGCGGTCTGTTTTAAGGGATATGACAGCCTTTTGAGGGCTTTCTGCAAGGTCAGGTCTTCCATAGGGGTTGGCTATGAACTCTTTCGCCGCTTCCCTCAATTTAGCTACATCCATTGGCTCGCCCTCAACAAGGAGTTCGTCCCGAGCATTGACAAGGACTGTGAAGACATTCCTGTCGGCTATCTTAACATCAATTATGTTTTCTGGGTCCCAAGGAGGCAGTTTTACCATAATACCTTTATCAATGTTCATTGTTGTAGTCATAAGGAAGAAGGCGAGGAGCAGGAATGCCACGTCTGCCATTGAGGCAGCGTTTATCTCAGGCACTTCCCGTTTTCTCTTCTTTTTAACCATAGTGTCCAATTATGTAAACAATCTCTTGATTTCCCCGAAAATTAAAAGGAGAACGCTTATTCCACCCAAGATATAAGTTGTTATTAGCATTGCCCCAAAAAGTCTTACCTTGCTTGCGTCTAAGCCATATCCCAGCAACTGGGGGGCAATGTCATTCCCCTGGAGGGCGTAAGAGATGCCGAAGATAACACCAAGAATTGCCAGCCCCCCGAGAAGTTGAAGGAATGCCTTCGGAGTACGGATAGCCTTGATTATTAAGGAAAAAATAATAGACAATACACCGAGGGCAAGCAAAATTTCCGCAACTCTTATTAGAAAACTTGCATTTTCCTTGTCTTCAAACATGGGCACATTATTTTTGTACTATTTTGTATCTTATAAGCATGTCCACGAAGGCAGTGGCAAGGTCTTCCATATCAGTAACGACTTCGTCAATGCGAGACATTATGTAGTTGTAGAATATTTGCAGAATAATAGCAATTATAAGACCGAGCAGCGTTGTTAAGAGAGCGACTTTAATACCACCAGCAACCAGAGATGGCGATATGTCGCCTGCTTTTTCAATGGCATCAAAAGCCTGAATCATACCTATGACTGTTCCCATGAATCCAAGCATCGGAGCAATAGCTATGAAAAGAGAAATCCATACCATATTCCTTTCCAATCTGGCGGTGACTACGGAAGCATGTGCTTCTATTGTCTTTTCAACTATTTCAAAGCCGTCTTGAACGCGTTTCAGGGCTTCAAGTAGAACTTTTGGTAGGGGACCAGGAGTCTTCTTGAGTATTGCTTCTGCCTGCTCAAGGTCCTTATTGGCAAGGGCTTCATCCAACTGCCTGATCAATTTCTCTGTGTTGATTCCTGCCAGGGACACAACGATAATTCTTTCAATAGCGAAGGCAAGACCGAGAATTAGTGTAAGGAGTGTGATACCCATGAAGGTAGGACCACCTTCAAGGAAATATTTTAACAACAATTGGTGCCCTTTGAGTTCTTGTTCCTGTTCTTCTGCAGGTTGTTCCTGAATGGGTTGGGGGGCTTGTTCTGGCTGTTGAGCGGTTTGTTGAACAGTATCTGTGGCTTCTGTTTGAACTGCTGCTGTGTCCTGAGCGGTTTGAGCAGTATCCTGTGCGAATATGCTTATTGCTGTTGTCATTAATAAACCGCCTATGAACGATACAATCGCCTTTCTCATTTGTATGGTTTTATTGGCAAAAGTAAATAAAATTGAATTAATCAGGGGGAAGAACTTTTCTTTTCCTTAATTATTGGACTTTCTTCTGGTTCATTCTCTTGAGGAGATGCTTTGCCCGGAACATGTTGGGCTATGTAATCTGCAATGACTGGAAAGTTGTGCATCATTATTTCGTCTATGTGGTTTGTTCTCTTGTTGAAAGTAACCCTGACAGCGTCGCCATAGAGGTAATTGCCGTCTTTGTCATATATAGAGAAATGCACTATTACATCACGAGTGAAGTTATTTATTGACCTGTCAGTACAATACTTGTAATTTGTCACAAGGTTAAACTGATTTATGAATACAAACAGGTCAGTGCCATATCTCTCATGCAAATATTGTAGCATTCCCTTAGGAGCCTCAACACCAATGTATTCCTTTAATGATGCTGATTGGACGACAGGAGTTTCACCACTGGTAATGTCTTTAGGAGCCTCTTGTTCATCGTCTTTTTTATATGACGGACTTTTCATTTTACGATAGGAAATGTTTTTGTAAATGAGATACAAATCCCTTTGAGCAATTTCAGAAATGTCGTAAAGCATGTTTTTGATCGGGTATCTCGGCAGAATTCTAACACTTACATCATAAGCGATCCCATGCCTGAACATTCGTCTTATTTCTTCTGGAGTTTTATTGCTTGCCTTTGCTATGGCATCATCTGCATCAGAAAAGTACATGTTGGGATTATAAGGAATCACCATCACTTTGCTATATTTCTTGCCAGTAGGTATTTGTAAACTGATGCCACTCTTTTCTGCTGGCTCATTGTCATCTGGCATTACCATGTCCTGCTGTTCCAAGACTGTTTCTGAATTTTGAGTGTCCCCTGAAGGGCTTTGTGGTTTGTCTTCATTTTGTTCTGTTCCAAAATCTTCAAGGTCTGGCTCAAGAGCATCCTGTGTGAGCACAGGAAGACTCAACAATCCAAGCATGAGTAATACAGCAATTCTCAACATCACTGCCTGCTGTTTTTGACGCTTATCCACCTAAAATTAAGACAACAATGTCTTTTATGATAGCATATCCCATAAGAAGCAGGAGTAATATAATTCCAATGCGAACGAAATATTCCATAAAACGGGTAGAAGGCTTGTAGCCTGTTAGCATTTCAATCAATATAAGCAATGCATATCCGCCGTCAAGGGCTGGAATAGGCAAAAAGTTTACAAAAGCAAGTATTAGAGAAATGAGTGCTGTGAGTCGCCAGAAACGTCCCCAGTCAATTTCACCGCCATATAGTCTGGCAAGGGCAATGGGACTGTGAATGCTTTCCTTAGCAGAGACTCGCCCCGTGAATATGTATCCAAGCCCGACAGCATTATAGTAGATGAATTCCATGCTTTCAGAAAGGGCATATTTAAACGCCTCACCGATGGAATATTCCCGCTTTGGATATAGGAGCACGGGATGAATTAGTACACCAAGGCGTCCTGAGGTATCAAGAAACACAGGTATGGTAATCAATTTCCCATTTCGGCGAACAACTACTGAGATAGTATCACCTTTAAATTGTTCAAGGAATTTGGGCAGTACATCCACTTCAAAGATTGGAGTATTGTTTATTTTCCATAGGGTGTCGCCTTTCTGGATGCCCGCTTTGTGTGCAGGTCGGTCTGGCAAAACGCTATCAATAGCCAGAGCTACTTTATATGGTCTGTATAATAACCCGTGTTGCTGGATATAGTTCATCATTAAAATAGTGTCAGGGATTTCAAGGATGAAAGAGTTGCCATCTCTCAATATGGTGAATTCTTCTGCGAAATTCATTCTGATTCCAACAATGTCTTTTAATCTATGTGCTTCTTTGCCATTGATGGCAGTTACAAGGTCACCAGTTTTAAAACCAAGTTTTTGCCCCGCTTCATACATGTAAAGACCATCTTCTCTCAATGCTTCCAGCGGGATGTATGCCTTCTCATACTTCAACAGATAAAATCCGTATATGAGAAAACCTGCCACGATATTAAAAATTATGCCCCCAAGAATTATGAGAAGTCTTTGCCATGCTGGTTTACTACGGAATTCCCATGGTTGCGGTTCTCTGTCTTCAGAAAAGGTGTCCAGAGATTCATCTACCATGCCCGCTATCTTAACATATCCACCAATGGGCAACCAACCAATGCCATATACCGTGTCCCCTATTTTCTTTTTCCAAATGGCAAATCCATAAGCGTCAAAAAACAGGAAAAAGCGTTCCACTTTCGTACCAAACAGTTTGGCAAAGAGAAAATGTCCCAGTTCGTGTATAAACACGAGCAAAGAAAGAGCCATGAGAATCTGAATAGCCATTATTAATCCTTCTGTCATGTCATCTGCATTTTGCTGATTAATTGTTTTGCTGTTTGTCGGGCTTGAGCATCTATTTCTTGGAGAGTCTCAAGGTCTGGCTGTGCAGTAAAAGGTATCTTATTTAGTGTTTCTTCAACTATTTCTGGTATTGCGGTAAAAGGAATTTGTCCGTTCAGGAATGATTCCACTGCAACTTCATTACTTGCATTAAGCACACAGGGTCTGTCGCCACCTTCTTTAACAGCATTCCGTGCTAATCTCAATGCTTTAAAAGTTTCTTCGTCTGGTTCTTCAAATGAAATACTTGACAGTTCTTGAAGAGTAGGAGCAGGAATGTTTAAGGGAAGTCTTTGATGATATGCTAAGGCAAGGGCAATAGGGATTCTCATATCGGGCTGACTTATGTGTGCTTTGAGGCTTCCGTCCTTGAAGAGAACCATAGCATGAACCAATGCCTGAGGATGAATGACCACCTTCACCTGTTCTGGCTTCAGATTAAAGAGATGTACGGCTTCAATTAGTTCAAGCCCTTTGTTCATCAAGGTTGCAGAATCTATGGTTATTTTAGGTCCCATATTCCATTTGGGATGTTTAAGAGCCTGTTCAACAGTAACGTTTTTCAATTGCTCGTAGGTATAACCACGGAAGGGACCGCCAGAAGCAGGAAGATAAAGCAGAGAAACATCTTCTTGTCGTTCGCCAACAAGACACTGCATCGCCGCTGAGTGTTCCGAGTCAATGGGAATCAATTGTCCCTTTCGGGCAAGAGATGTAATAATGGGACCTGCCACTACAAGGGCTTCCTTGGTTGCTAGTGCTACTATCTTACCTGCTTTTAATGCTTTGATTGTTGGTTCCAAACCAGCAAATCCTACCACTGCAACAACAACAACGTCAACTTCTGGTAGTGTAGCGATAGTTGAGAGATAATCTTTCCCGGAAAGAAGAGCGTAATCACTGCTACATAACAGGTCTCTGGCTTGTGCGTATGCTTTTTCAGAAACGCCTAAGTATCTTGGATTAAATTCGCAGGCGTATTTCCACAGTTGTTCTACGTTGGAATTAGTAGTCAGAGCAACCACTTCAAACAATTCTGGAAATTGCCTTATTACGTCAATGGTTTGCCTACCTATAGACCCTGTTGCCCCTAATATAGCAACACGCTTTTTCATACGCACTGTTAAACGCAAATCACTGTGTTAGTTGCTTATAGAAAGCCGTTTCCCTGAGCGGAATAGGCATCTTTTCCCACTCATCTTCTTGCCTGACTGAAAACAAAATAACCGGCGTATCTGGAGTTATTTCCCCTTTGTGTAGTTTTTCTTTGAGTTCCATAAAGGAAAGGAAAATTACCTTCTGGTCTATAACAAGTGGCATCAAGTCAAATCTCAGAAGCGGCAACTGTAAATGTTTAGATAGTTCTTTTATAAACCTGAATAATGCATCCTGAGCACATCCGTCTATTCGTCCCCCGCTGTCTTTCCATGCTTTAATAAGCAACAAAGAATCATAAGGAAACTCAATTTCCATGTGAACCTGCTCACCGTGGTCAGTCCACTGCTGGGCAAATTGAGATAAAGCATAACTTATCTGTGCCTTAATCTCTTTTTCTGCTTGCTTCCCGAGAGGAAATAAAAAAATGTATTTCATACTAACAAAGGTAAACAAGATTTGAGTCTTGTTAGTTAGTTCGCTTGGCAGGAGAGTTTTGTAATTTTGTATCCAAAATTAAGGGCAAAGAATGCAAGGGCGTATAATAATGGAATGGATAGTGAGGAAAATACATATATGGTTTACTATTTTTTGTTTGGTAAATGGTTTTAATTTTTCCTATGTGCTTTATGCACAAGACACAGATGAAGATGAATACGAAGTCAAAGAAACAATGGTAGTTGAAAATTTTGAAGAACCCTTAGGATTTCCCTTTGAAATTTATGAAAGCGACAAAGGAAAAGCAGCATTAGAAGACGGTCAGTTAATAATTGAAGCATACACAGATAGCGGAATCTCTCGCTACATAGAATTTGACATGCCTGCAGACCCAGATGAAATCGTAGTAACCTCTAAAATGAAATTAACAAAGGGATATATAATGGGCTTGTTGTTCCTCTTTGAGGATTGGGATAATTATGCATGGCTGTTGCTCAATGCACAAGGAGACCTGTCCTTAGGTTTTGTTAAGGAAGGAAAAACATATTATATGATCAGAGAAGTACCTACATTTAGATTCTTTTCTGATGACTTCAATGAAATAAAAGTTGCGCAAACAAACAAGTCGCTAAAAGTGTATCTAAATGGATATGTGGAAGTAACAGAAATGCGTATTCCTTTAGAGGGAAACAAGTTTGGATTCATTGTAGGCGGACATTCAGGAGCCGCAGTAGATGAATTCGGTATAGGATACACACTAATCTTGAAGAAAGAAGGAGATGTATCAGCTCGTTTTTTTGGTTCTGGATTAATTCTTGATTCGTTTCATGTTTTGACAGCCTATCATGTGGTTGAGAACTCAGATAAAGTGTATGTGACACCTATGGAGGATCAAGAAGAAAAGGGCAATATACCAGCCAAAGTGCTATACAAAGATGAAAAGCTGGATGTCGCTATATTGAAAACAGATAGTCCTTTATTAGTGCCTTTCCCTGTTCCTTATGCTATTAAAAGGGAGGGAGTGTTGTCTCTGGGGAGTTATGTTTATGCATTAGGATATCCGCTTGTTCATGCGGGAATGGGCAAATCCCTCAAATTTCAAGATGGTAAGATAAGTTCCAAAGTAGGATACGAAAATGACCCTGCACAATACCAAACGACCATTCCCGGAGCACCTGGTTATAGTGGCGGTCCTGTCTTTGACGAAAATGGCAACCTGATTGGTATTCTTACTGCTAAACACAAGATTGCAGAAAACGCTTCTTATGTTGTGAAAGCGTCCTCTTTTGCTACTCTTCTTGATTTGTTAGAGGGACTTTCCATGCCAAAGGAGTCTCCTTTGAAAGGCAAGCCTGTCCATGAACAGGTTGAAGCACTCACACCTTATGTTGTGATTATTAAATCACAATAAAATAAGTGGGCTTTATGAGAAGACTACTGACAATTGGATTTGTTAGTTTAATGATGTTCGGTCGTTCTGTGGGACAAACAAGTATCTCAGATGATAGGGATAATAAGTATATTCCACGCAATTTGCCAGATGTTATTTTAACTGAAAAAGAAGCTAAGAGAAAGCGAGTCTCAAAGGGTAGTGCTAAATACTCTTATGTTAAATATTCCGTTTCCCTTGATCCTTTTTTTGTTGCCTGGTTGCTGGGACCATATTTAAAGTTTGATTGGAGCTTAGGTGGCGTTACTCTTTTTGCCGGGCTGGGATATTCACCGCCAGGGGGATTAATTTATAGTGGAGACCCGGTCACTTATTTTATTCCTTTTAACACTGTTATCGCTGCACAAGACGAAGATTACACTTTATATATGCTTGAAGAGTCAATGGTTAATAATAGACACTCTTTTGCTTTTGAAGGAGGCATTATCTTTTCTGGTTTGCCTGATGTCTTATCTAAGACCTCTTTTGCCTTATTCTTAAGATATGCGAGAGGAGGAGGGTATCGGAGTATTACTGATGAAATATGGAATCCAAATATATTTGACTATGAAACGATTACAACGATTGTGCAATATGATGCCCAATTAATTGAAGTGGCTGGAGTGCTTAGAAAACCGTGGGGGAGAATTAATATAGTTCCAGGAGAAATGTTGCTTTATTTTACTACCGATTATGGTTTGGGACTTGGAGCCTTAAAAGTCAACAGAAAAGAAGGAAATAAAAGTCCTACTACGAACACTTCTTTTGTTATTGATATCATATGGAGGTTTTATATGGGAATCGCTTTTTAATTTTGCAGTAAAATTGGGTTTATGAGAGTAAAAGCATTGCTTTTATTAGTGGTGATGGCATTGACCGTTATGGGTAAAGGTATTGTATTGGCGGGTACAGATAACAAACATTATCCGGTTAAAATCAAGATGCTCAGGAAAGCAAAGAAACCAAAGAAGGGAGAGATTGTTCCACTGGCACGAGTGGTCAATGATGTTAAAGATGAAGAGGGAAACATTTTAATAGAGGAAGGATCTACTGTTTATGGCACTCTCAGGAAGGACAAGAAAAACGGGTTAATATACTTTGAATTTCTTTACGTAAGCGATAAGAAAAACAAACGTATTCCTGTTAGAGGATATATTGTAAAGCAGATACGTACTTATTCTGTTGGTCAGAGAATTGGTCAGTACCTTTTGGGTATTGTAGTTTTTCCATTATTGCCATTTTTAATCTCAAGCGAAGTGAAAAGAGTTACTCAGAAGGGTAAATTTATTAAAACAGTTCTCAGCTCAGAGATAGAGCTATGGATAACTACTAACTAAAAAATAATGCGATGCAAAAGCTGTTAACTAAAATCTGCGTTGGGGCACTGTTAATTACTGAGCTTCTACCTGTTAATGCCCAAGATGTAGAACTAAAGAAATTTTATGTCCACGACATAAATAGCATGAGGACATATTTACAGAAAATAATTCGGCAAACGTTAGAGCGTTCGGAGACTAAAAATATACCCATAAGCGGATTTGTATTAGGCAATCGGATATGTGGTTTTTACTATTCTCAGTATAAGGGACCATTTGCAAAGGTGTATACAAATAGCAGTGATTGGACCAGTTTTATCACATGTAGTGGAGAAGGCGGTCCCACAAAACTGCTCTATGCTAATTATTTGACTGAGCATATTGAGAAAGAAAAGACGCCACCTAAAATAAACACACCCTTAAAGATGATGGCATATGCAAAAGAGAAAGAAGGAGAAAGGAATGCAGAATTGTCTATAGTTCCGATAGATTATATTGCTTTTAAC
>WFXT01000147.1 GCA_015490475.1 Bacteroidota bacterium | reverse complement strand
TTCCATAGGTATTGAACCCTTCAGGGACAAAATTGAAAAATCTGCTCAAAAGCTTCTACCCAGCTCTTTACTTGATGATGCTACACTGCAAAAAGCATTACTTACATGGCTTAGAAACTTATCAAGGGAACTATCAACTTTAATTTAAACACACATCGTGGCATAAATTATGAAAAGCCTGCCCAAAAACGAATAGATATTATTTTGTTAGTTTGATTTTGATTCCTAATTTTGTATTAGGAAAAATTTATCAGTCATGCGGGGTCTGGTAGCACTGCTATTGTTGGGTCAGACTCTGTATGCTCAAAACAATTTCTTTGCGTTGAGGGGACTCGTTCCTGTTCAGTGGCAAACAAGAAAAGAAATTACTCATACTGGCAGTCATTGGTTCATATCAACTTCTTTCAGAAAAGACAGTGTGGGTCCATATAGTGCCATAATTCTAAAGCTTCCTGATTATCCTGATAGGCTTATCAAAGCAGTTTCATGGGAAAGCCCCAATGAAATCAGAGTCTTGGAGTTGCAAGCCTCTTCAGACAATTCGCTTATGTGGTTTTTAATGGTTCAAGACACTTTTGTATTTGCCAAACTTGACACAGGGCTTAATATAATCTGGTCGTGGAGATTTGTCCTTGATTCACCCTTTACTGTTAAGGGATGGCACATAGAAGACGACTCGGTAGCATGGCTTTACGGCTATTCCCAATACAAGAGTAGGGTCAGGCTTATAAAAGTTAATTTTTACAAAAAACAAATTGGAAAGTGGAAAGTTAACACATCATTTTCCCCTTATGATGTAGCCGTAAGCGGACTAAGAGGCTACTTATTCTTGCTCAATGCGGACGAACCCCAAGAGGACTCTTACATCTTCGTTACTCCAATTGACAATTTCAAATACACATCCTTTACAATCAGTGGATTTGGCGTTTCCCTAAATGTAGTTGGAACATCTGGTGCTCCCTTCTTCCGCCTATATCCCATTAAATATGTTGATGATATGGTTGCCTTGGGTGGCGAGATTAAAGGTGCAGGCATTGCTGCTAGTGATGCAGTAGTGGGTGTCTTTAGGTATCCCTCTCCTATGGTCTATCTGTACTCCTTTGGTAGTGCTATGAGAAGTGACCGTTTTTGTGGTTTTGCCTCCGTATATCCAAGTTACAATGTTGCTACAGCCCTTTCAATCAAGAAAAATGGTAGAAACTTTTCTATAGTACTCTCAGGAGACCTAAGAACAAAAACCAGAAATTTCTCATTTGATAACATCTTTACCTATGGATATTGGTGTAATATTGACGCAAATGAAAGGGGCATTCTGATAGCAAGCAGGTTTGATACATCATATTATGGAACTTATGAACTTAGATGGGCTTACATTTTTGCCAATCCAGATTCCAACTGGCAATGTCGCGATTTTCTTAATAATGATGCTACATTGTCTATGGGACCTGCCGACACGGTGTTTACTTTCTCAGAATCATCACAGATACAAGAATTACCCAGCCCTGCTTTAACTTTTCAGGACACCCTATTTCCATACCAAAAGCAAGAACTTTCCAATGTATATGTATCTTCTCTATGTGCTACTACAGGTGTAGAGATAATATCAACTCAGTATAATACAACTACTGAAGGACAGTGGAGTGTCAAAGAACTTAAGTTGTGTAGAGACAAAATAATAGCCTACGTCCAGTGCAATAATGAATGCAACAGCAATCCCATACTTATTAGGGTGTTAAATCTTAACGGGCAAACCGTTAAGTCGTATTCAGCTAATATATCCCGTGGAATTAATATAATCACATTGCCAATACCTCCCTATCTACCCAGTGGCATATACATAGTATCTTTTGCTAATAGCCACGGTAGTTATACCGCAAAATTTATGCTATTAGATAGGTAAGTTGACTCTACTGAATGGTATTAGGTAAGCGAATCATTGTTAGCCCCTCAAATGAGTCCAGTTTTCAAGAAAATGCTATTAATCAGAGCAGTACAAACACTATTTTTCGATTTGTGTTACACGCTTCTGCAAGGCAAGAAAAGGCTTTTAAGTTAGCAATGCGCTGAGCGGGAAACACTGCTGGTGTGCGGGGTTTGAATATAAATATAATATTATGTGCCCCCCGATATGGGGGGCTATGCTATGATATTAAAATACACTAAATTTTGTTATCTTTAAGCACATAAAAACTACATTATGCCTTTCATAAACATTAGAGGCTGTAACTACTTCTACCGAGAAGAAGGTAGTGGAAACGAAACATTAGTTTTTGCACATGGCTTTTTGATGGATGCAGACATGTTCAGGTTTCAAATTGATTATTTCAAAGACAAATTCAGGATTATTGCTTTTGACTGGCGTGGACAAGGCAGGAGTCAGAAAACCGATGACGGATATGACATGGAATCTTTATACTTTGACGCAGTTGAACTATTAAATAGGCTGAACTGTGTTCCTTGTCACTGGATAGGATTATCAATGGGAGGGTTCATAGGAATGAGGTTAGGTGCTCGAAATCCACATTTGTTAAAGTCCCTCACATTAGCAGACACAGGAGCAACAGCAGAAGCTATTTTAAACAAAATAAAATGGGGTTTGCTTGCCATCATATTCAGGCTATTTGGTTTTAAGCCCGTCAAAAAGGGGGTTTTAAAAGCACTTTTTAGTCCACACAGTCTCAACGACCCAAATTTCAAACCCTTGCTGGATGAATACATAAACAAAATGCAACACTATGATAGGGAAACTATATACAAAATAGCGTGGGCTATATTCAACAGAAAACCTGTACTTAGCGAATTATCCAAAATTAAAGTTCCCACATTAGTGATCGTAGGTGAAGATGATATTGCAAGACCCTTACATGAAGCCCAACAACTTATTAAACTTATTCCATATGCTAAATTGGAAATAATACCAAAGGCAGGACACAGTAGTGCCCTTGAGAACCCAGAAGCATTCAACATAGCACTGGAAAACTTCCTAAAAACTGTCAGTAATGCGTATTCGTAGAGCCATTTTGCACGATAACACTGAAACCATTGTTGCTTTATCCAACAATGAATGGATTTCTCTGCAACCCTTACTTCAAGAAAATAACATTAGTACCTCGTCAGTAATACCATTCCTAAATTTTTATCAGGAAAACAAAGACCTGATTGTCAGATACATAGAAAACAACAGGTCTCCTGCAGATATAAAGAACTTCTTGCCTCCTTTGAAGCCTATATCCCTACGAGGCTTTATGTTATGGGAAAAACACTTTATGGCAGCAAAACGTGGATTAATAGCCTTAGCAAAACCCAAGTTATTCAAAGCCATAAAATGGTTAATGGATCCCAATAAAAAATCTGCATTATTGAGACCACAACCTATGTTTTACAAAGTGCCTATATACTATATGGGAAATCATTTACAGGCATACTTCCACTCTCAGGAAGTTTCTTATCCATCATATACTAAATGGTTGGACTTTGAAGCAGAAATCGGCCTAATTGTTACCAAACAAGTAAGAAACGTTCAGGATGATTCCATTGCCATAGAATCAATAGGGGGTGCCCTAATTGTTAATGATTTCTCTGCTCGTGACATGCAAATAAAAGAATTCAAAGAGAGCCTGTTTGGACCAGTAGTAAAAGCAAAGAACTTTGCTACAGGATTTTCTTTTGATGTAATTACTGCGGATGAAGTGTTACCAATATTTGATAAACTAAAAGCAAAAGTTTTTATTAATGACAAACTTATCGTTGAAGGCACAACTTATAACCATCAACATAACCCAATAGACATGGTAAAATATGCTTCTCTTGAAGAGACTCTATATCCCGGTGAAATTTTAAGTACAGGGACTATTCCCGGATGTTGCGCAGTAGAACATTATCCAGAAGAAAACTTTTTCCTACGAAAAGGCGACAAAATAAAAATTGAAATAACTCACATCGGCAAGTTAGAAAATGTTATAATATAAAGCAATGTCACAACGTCTTAAAATGAAGACAACCTTATTGAGTCTCGTCGTAATAATGCTTATCATTTCTCTTTCTTTAACGACAGACAAAACACACGAACACATAGATGAGTGCTTTAACGAAATGAACCATATTTTTGATTCTCTAATTTCAAATATTCCCGACACTTCTATTTGCCTTTCCTTCCCACAAACAACGGGAACAATTCTTGAAGGAAACTCACAGCGCATAGTAAAACCCGTTATGCACTTAATTCAACAAAAACCTCCAGGCTTATGGCATAAAATAATAGAATATTATCGGAAGTTATCTTGATTCACATAAGACAATAATAGCACGTATAGACAGCAATGTATATAAAGCAATCTTTATGGAATCCAGAGTCCTCCTTAAAACTTTTAAAATAATTGACCCTATAATTTTTCAACATGATTCCAGCACGTGGATAGTTGATAGCAATAAATCAATTCTGGTCATAATAAAAATGGATAGTGCCTTCAGTCAATGGCAAATTCCTCCAGAAATATGTCAAATGATCAGAATATTTCACAATGTATTTCCACCCGACAGTCCTATTTACTATTCTGAAAACATTGTGTGGTACAACAAATGTAAAATAGTAAGGCTCTCGCACGACCATATAAACAAATTTTTCCAGAAAATGCAAAAACTCAAACCCAAATACTATAAAAGCAAATTGGACTCCCTCCTATCAGCGTTTAACCACGATAACATTTATGACATTCCAGATAGCATATACGATTCTATAGCTTACCTTAACGCTATCATAGATTCAATATGGAAAAATCGCATTGACAGTGCAATTGCCAATTCACCAAGATATAAAAGAATTTTGAAAAAAACTGCAAAGAAAGCCCTAAAAAATAAAGCCTCCTGTGAAGAAATCAATAACCTTATTGCAAAGCATTTATCTCCTAAACTGGCATTAAAAATAATGAGACATTACAAAGTGGGGGTGATGTGCGGACTCGCACCAGGACCAATATATGACCACCTTAAAAACATTTCTCTCATGGCCTGCAAAAGCAAGAATTTTCCTATATTCATAAAGGCAACTTATACATGGGTAAATTCATTAAAGAATATGTTTCCTCCCTTCTCTACCCTTTCAGAAGGACAAGAAGTATACCCTCCTTTACCTTCAGTACTTTCACACACAATGAAAGAAAAAGAAGCAGACTTCATAATAGGAAGTTGCCTTGATTTACCTCACTACAAAAAACACTGTTACTTGCCTTCAATAGCAATATACACCGGCCTTTCAAATAATAGACAAAAGATTCTAAAAAGAATTTATGAATTAGTGAACAGCAATGATCTTGACTTATACAACAAAATCAGACTTTACGTCCTATACAAATGGCATGTTGACCTTTTCCATGATTATAATTCCCCTATTCACAAT
>WFXT01000146.1 GCA_015490475.1 Bacteroidota bacterium | reverse complement strand
TTCATGTATATGTCGTTGTCGGCGAACGGGTCATAGAGCCTTTGCTTGCCAGCCACTGGAACCTTATTTTTTATCCTTTTTCTCAGGCTCATCATATACTTGAAATACTCTGCTTTTCCGCATCTGTGTTCAACAAGCAGTGCTTCTGCATAGGTTCCGAAGCCTTCATGGATCCATATATCCTGCCATGCTTTAGCCGTAACAGAATTGCCCCACCATTCGTGTGCGGTTTCGTGAACGAGAATGTAGTCAAATTTACACGACTCAGTTCCTCCATTTTTTCTGAAGTTGTTTCCATAAGCCACGCAGGACTGGTGCTCCATACCCCAATAGGGCGTATAAACCAATTTGTAGCCGTCTTGAGGGAAAGGATAGGGAACTCCAAACAGTTTAGTAAAATCTTTTAATAATTGTGGAACTTCTTTATCCATATACTGACTTGCTTTTTCTTGCCATTTAGGTTTATCAATGACCCAGAAGGAAGCCTTCAAATCATCATATTCTCGTTCAATGGGAACATATTTGCCAACATTGACAGTAATGTTATAATTATTGATTGGGTTAACCACTCTCCAGTGCCATGCCGTCCAGCCACTTACAACTTTGTAGGTATCTACCAACACTCCGTTTCCAACTGCTACGAGAGTATCTGGAACTATAATGTGCAAGTCAACAGTCTCTGGTTCTTCATAGATAACACTGAAAGAAGGGAACCATAAATGTGAGCCTTCCCCTTGCACGGCAACGCCAATCCATGGTCTACCTTGATAGTCTGAATTCCAGACGAACCCACCGTCCCATGGTGGTGTCATTGACTTTTTAGGTTTCCCATGGTACTTCATTTTGATTCTAAGGCGTTTTTCCCTGCCATGGGTTATGAAGCCTACCTGTGCCACCTGAGTTTCAGAATCCCATTTGAGTGGTCTACTCTCTGGATAGACAAGTTCAATGGATTCCATGGTTAGTCGTTTGTCAAGGAAAATGGGCAATTGAGTGGCATCTGTAATAACATCCATAATAACCTGTCCTCTAACCTCCTTGCGTCCGTAAAGAATCTGAACTTTTATTTCATACCTGCGAACGTCTATTTTCTCTGCAGACTTGAAGACTAAATGCAGATTATCGCCTGTCTGTTGTGCCTGAATGATTAGTGGTAGTAGCAGGGCAACGATGCTCATAATCTGGAATCCTACCTTCATCAGCAAGCCTTTTTAATAGTGCATTTAAAACGCCATTGACAAATTTAGGGCTTTCAAGACTGGACATATACTTGGACAGTGTAACATATTCATCCAGCGTGGCAAGAACGGGAATTTCAGGCATTGACAACCATTCGGCAAGAGCCAACCGCATCAGAAGTCTGTCCATCAAAGAGACCCGCTTCAATTCCCAATTTTTCAACTGTTTGGCTATTTCATCATCCAGCAATTGAGAGTTGTTCATAACGAAGTGAACGAGGTTTTTAGCGAATTGCCAGTTCTTTTCCCATTTGCGAGGGTCTTCATGAAAAATAGGGTCTCCTTTAAAAGAAGGATTTGTTCTTTCTATTGTTTTTTTGATAGCAAACAGAACGGCATCGTAGTCTTCTTCCCACGAGGAAAAATGTTCATCCAGAAATTCCTGAAATTCTTTTTGTTTCAAAAGCCACTCAATTAGGTTCCAGATGAATCGTTCGTGTTCACGTTCAGATTCAATACCTTTAAACACAAATTCTTTAAACCATTTTTCATTTTCAAGTTTTTTATATAAACGCAAGATAAAATCACGAGTAACCAGTTGTGTTATTCCCAGTTTCTGAGCAACGGAAAATAACGAAGATTTCCTCAATCTCTCAATAACTGGACTATTACCTATTTTTCTAAGTGTTTCTCGTTCATGGTCTTTCCAGAATTGTTCTGCCCCCACTCTGTCTGGCTCCTTAAGAATTTCGTCATACAACTTAACTATTATGTAGAGCACAACAATGTATAATTTGTAATATTCCCGCAATATATCTTTTAGTGTTTCAAGGACGTGTTCTTCACTGCATGAGTCATCAACCATACACTGGAACAGTGCCTGAACAACTTTTTCTCTTAATAAGCGTCTTGAAAACATAGTTTATCTTTGCTTGTATGAGAAACTATTTGCTAATCCTATTGGTTCCGCTATTAACTGGATTTTATTGCTCTATTCCCCGACATCTTATGTCAGGAAGTCCACCAGAATTGACCTTTGAATCCCTTTTCTCATTGATGGCATCATATCCTCCCTCCTTGAAATGGCTTGATGATTCAACGCTTGTCAGTAAAGAAAGGAACTGCCTTGTGAGATATAGCCCACATGGTTTTTTCGTTAAGGACACTCTAATATGCGTTGATTCGCTATCCGAGTATGGTAAAGTATATCCCATTAGCATAAAACCATTGAAAAATACAGGGTTCATTATAACATTTGGCTATCAGCGTTTATACAGACACTCTTATTTAACACATTTTGCGATTATTGACACAACGAGAGATACTATTATCATCGTTGACAAAAGGGTTAGAGACCCCACTCCGTCTCCAAACGGCTTATTTGTGGCTTATCACTACGCTAACAATATATGGCTACTGGACATCAAACGGGACTCTATTTACAAGATAACTGAGTATCCAGACACAGGAACAGGGATTATAGCGGGCGTTCCAGACTGGGTCTATGAAGAGGAATTTTCGCTTACCAAAGGGATGCATTGGTCGGATGACGGTTCCATGCTTGCCTATTATGTTTTTGACCAACGTTCCGTTCCCAAATATCAAATTGTTCGCTATGAAAAGCCTTATCCACACTGGCATTCATACCGCTACCCACGTGCAGGATTTAATCCCGCAATGGTAAAAATTCAAGTTTACAACACGAGAAACGGGCAAACCTACACTGCTCCCGTACAAGGCGATTCCTCAACATATATTCCCCAGATAAGATGGTTTCCAAAATCCAATCAACTCGGCATAATAACACTGGACAGACAGCAAAGGAAACTGGTATTTAACCTGTGGGAAGTTGGTCTTCGTGGTATGGCTACTTTATTTGTTGAATCATATAAGGACAATGCTTTTGTTTCATTGCGAGATGACTGGTTTTTCAAAGGTAGGGACACAATAGTATGGCTATCTGAACGAACGGGATACTGGAACATCTTTGAATTCATTGTTTCAAAACGACAATGGGTTCAGGTAACCAATCAACGATGGCATATCAAGGAATTGAAGGGCTACTTCAAAGGCTTGGGTTATGTGGTTATAGCCAATTCTGAGCATGACCCTCTGACTTACTTTCCGTATCGCATTAATAAAGATTCAATATCAAAGATGAGTTTTGTGCGTAAACAAAATGTTTCTTATTCAGTGAAGCCATCTCCTAACGGGATTCACTGCATTGTTTCGTTCAGCAGTGTTTCTAAGCCTCCTCAGTGGCACATTTACAATTGTCAGACAGGATATAAACTAAGCACAATTGAAGATAACTCATGGTTAAGTTTCATTTTGCCAACATATAAATTGCCAGAGCCGAAGCCTGAAAAAGTTAAACTACCCGACGGCACTGTATTGCATGGCTGGACAATAATTCCTGACAAGAGACCCAGAGCCCTGTTTGTGTATGTATATGGCGGACCATCAAGTCAACTGGCACTTAACAGATGGAATGGTTTCAGAACATTATGGTTTAGATATCTTGCAAAGAAACATCGCATTGCAGTTGTATGGTTTGACAACCGAGGCACTGATGGGTATGGACGGGAATTTGCAGTGTCTAACTATAGGCAACTGGGCACACTGGAAGTTGAAGACCAAAATGCTATAGCACAATATTTCCAGAAAAAATTCAGGGTAAAGCCAGAGAAGACTGCTGTGTGGGGCTGGAGTTACGGCGGTTACCTGTCAGGGCTTTTGTGGTTAAGGCATCCAGAAACATTTAGGTATGCCATTTCTGTGGCTCCTGTCTCTTCATGGCATCTGTATGATAACATTTATACTGAGCGATATATGGACCTTCCCAGTTTGAACAGGGAGGGCTACGAAAACTCAGCATGGCATAAGATAGATTCCATTCCAAAGACGGGCAAGTGGCTTATTATTCACGGCGACTATGATGACAATGTACACGTTCAGCACCTTTATGATTTCATCTGGCACCTGAGAAAGAACCAACCATTGCCTGAAAACATTCAATGGGTTGTTTATCCTAACTCAGCACACGGACTGGGTCCGTTCTACAAAGACGTTATGTATCGCATTCACAGATTTGTTGTTGAAAACTTATCAAAGCGTAGATAATAATTCTTAATTGCATTGCAAACCAATTTTTGCATAAACGTTGAGAGGTGGGTTACTAAAGTCCCCTGCACAACAAGGAATTAAAGAACCGCCAGGTCCCTGTGGGGCATATACAATAGTTATGGTATCATAGTCAAATTCTTGAGGATACTCAATTAATCTAATTGAACAGTTCTTAAACTTGTAATTCTGTATAGAATCTGGAAACAAGGATTGTAAATGAGATTGACATGAAAAATTTGGATTGGAATCAGGATGTTCAAGATAACGTGTTTGACCCACTTTACTAAAGCTTAACCATTGTGCTCCTACACTACAAACAGAAATTTTTCTAAGCCAAACTGTTAATATATCAATGTCTGTAACTGGCAAATCATCAGGATAATCCATGAAAGTTGGACAACACAGCGGAATTCCTGCTGCCCGGCACATAGCAGTATCAGGAATGCGTCCCGATGAGGGTCCCTCAAAACATAATTTATAATATGGAAAAAACTCATCAAATTTGCAATGACCAAGTGTAATACACTGTGATTCATACATCACTATCGTGTCTTCCTTACCGGCACCGAATCTTTGTGCCCCACTCCGAAGGTGTGTGGTATAGCAATTTATAGGCAATGAAGTGTCATACTGGCAATGCTCATACTGAATGTATATCGTGTCTGTGCGGGAACCCTGAATGATTATTTTTTCTTTTTTGCAGGCATGGAACACAATTCCCCAAACAAAAACAATTCCCAAGCTCCAGAAAATAGCCGCCCTCATGGTTTTACTGATTTAACTATTGCTCTCTTATAC
>WFXT01000145.1 GCA_015490475.1 Bacteroidota bacterium | reverse complement strand
GGAATCAGTATGGCAAGAAGCATTTGATACAATAGAACAAAATGCAATTTCACAGCAACGGACAATAGAGCTTCTACCTGTTGATTTTAATACCATCTTTAAAAAGTCAATTCTTATAAACAGGAATGACATTGGTAATTTTCAGGGAGAGATTAAATGGCTTCACCAGAGTCCCGTGCCCGTATTCTCTGGAGAATTCAAACAAGCGACACAATTTATACAGGACTTGCTTGACTCTGGCATTAAAGTATTTATCTATGTTCCCAACAAAGTGGACGAAGAACGAATCAAGGAAATATTCAAAAGCTACAGTGTCAACATAGAACAAGTATGCTTTAAGGAAGGAACAGTGGGACAAGGATTTATTGATTATGACCGTGGAGAAGCACACATTGATTTATTCAATTTAACTGGAATTCGTAAGAGAAAAGGGAAGAGCAAAAAACGAATTAGTTATTCCAGATTACGTCAACAACTTGAACAATTTAAAGAAGGAGACTATGTAGTTCACATGGACTATGGGATAGCTCAGTTCACAGGAGTAACGAAGGTTAAAATAAAGGACCAATATCACGATGCAATAAGGCTTGTCTTCAAAAACGATGACATTCTTTATCTGAGCCCTGCTAATATTGATAAAATTGTTCCATATACGGGGGGAGAAAAACCTGCTTTATCCAGTCTTAGGTCGTCGGCATGGAAACGTTTGAAACACAAAGTAAAACAGGAAGTATATGATTTGAGCAAGCAACTAAGCCAGATATATGCCCGCCGATTGCTGAGTAAAGGATTCTCTTTCCTGCCAGATGATTCTTTGCAATATGAAATGGAAGCTCTATTTCCATATGAAGAAACACCAGATCAATTGAGAGCAATAAGTGAAGTCAAAGCAGATATGGAATCTGAAAAACCGATGGAAAGGTTAATATGTGGTGATGTGGGCTTTGGCAAGACGGAGATAGCGCTGAGGTCTGCCTTCAAAGCAGTGCGTTCGGGAAAACAAGTAGCAATTCTTGTTCCCACTACCCTACTTGCCTTCCAACACTGGAAAGTATTTAGAGAACGGTTGGAACGATTCGGCGTAACGGTTGAATACATAAGCAGAACACGGTCTGCATCTACTATTAAGAGAATACGCAACGCACTGGCAGAAGGCAAGATTGACATAATCATTGGAACGCATGCACTTATTTCAGATAACACAGAATTTGCTAACCTGGGATTGCTAATAGTTGATGAAGAACACAAATTTGGAGTGTTGCAGAAAGAAAAACTAAAGGCAAAATATCCAGAGATTGACATTTTATACCTGAGTGCTACGCCCATTCCAAGAACATTGAAAATGGCTCTGTCAGGAATTAGGGACATATCAGTTATTGAAACACCACCGTCACAGCGCCTTGAAGTAAAGACATACATTGGTCCGTGGCAAAAGGATATGTTTGCCTATGCCATAGAAAAGGAGTTAGCAAGGGGAGGTAGTGTTTTTATTGTCAATCCACGTATTAAAGGACTTAAAAACATAGAACACTTAGTTAAAACCACTGTTCCCAGAGCAAGGACAGTGGTAGCCCATGGGAGTCTTGAAGGCACCAAATTAGAAAAAATTTTAATAGATTTTGCGTCAGGTAAATACGATGTGCTCATTAGTACTGCCATTATTGGCTCAGGTCTGGATTTTCCTCATGTTAATACACTGATAGTTATGAATGCTCATATGTTTGGACTTGCAGAGTTACATCAGCTGAGAGGCCGTGTGGGAAGAGGAACCACTCAAGCATATTGCTATATGTTTGTTCCTTCATGGAACCGAATCACTAAGAAGGCAAAAGAGCGACTTCTCACTTTGCTTGAACATCAGGACCTGGGTAGTGGTTTTGCTATAGCTTTAAAAGACATGGAATTACGAGGACCCGGAATGCTACTTGGAAAAGAACAAAGCGGTTTTGTCAGACAAATGGGCATTGACGCCTATTATCGCCTTATAGAGGAAAGCATAAGGGAACTACAGCAACAAGAGAAACCAGAAGAGGTGGACAAGTGGTTTGACACCGCCATTGAAACTAATATCCCGGCTTTCATTCCTGATTCTTATATTTCGTCTTCCCGAGAACGGCTGTCGCTATATTTAAGACTTTCTCAGGCATCTTCACTAAAAGAAATAGATGACATCCAATTTGAAATGGATGATCGCTTTGGTACAATACCCCAGGAAGCCAAAAACTTGATTTCCTTGATCAAAGTTAAACTTATTGCGAGTAAATTAGGCTTTGAAAGGCTAATAATAAAGGAAAATATTGCAATAGCATTTTTGCCTAAAGACCTTAATCATCCGTGGTATCAAAGCAACATGCCTGTTCAGCTTTCGTCATTCATAGCCCAAAGACCAAACAGATTTCAATTAAAACCATATCCAGATTCTAAACTAATAATAAAAGCAGTTCCAAACATACATGAACTTTTCGTATTGCTACAGGATATGTACCTTTCCTGTGTCCAGAGGGAACAAACAATTGCCTGAAATTGTTTTAATAGGCAGGATTGAGACGGCCCCGTAGCTCAGCGGATAGAGCAGCGGCCTTCTAAGCCGCGGGTCGGAGGTTCGAATCCTCCCGGGGTCGCAAAGCGTTGTTTTTGTATCTTCATCCGTTTGACAAATTAAAAAAGTTAGCGGTTATATTGTATAGTTGGCGATTTATGGATGTATGAGTTATGAGTTTAATAACACGGACCAAAACCCTAAGAAAATCTTACTTCGTTAAAGCAATATAATTTCTGCTCAGAGGTGTAAGAAATCCTTTATGTCCTGAACTCTATCTAACCTTTCCCATGGGAATAAAGTAACTTCTTGTACCACAGTTTCGTTGCCTACCACTACACTAACTGACTTTGTTTCGGTTGTTCTACCCATATGTCCATATGCAGCGGTAGGGTAATAAATGGGTTTCGTCAGGTCAAGAGTTTTAATTATAGCTGCTGGTCTCAAATCAAAAAGTTCCTTGATGGCTTCTTCTACTTTTTCCGGTGTTATTCCGGGTGCTGGTTCGTTTAATTGAACAGAAATGCTTGCTGGTTCTGCAATTCCGATAGCATATGCCACTTGAACAGTAACTTCATTAGCAACACCTGCTGCCACCATATTTTTTGCTATATAGCGAGTCATGTAAGCGGCGGAACGATCCACTTTTGTGGGGTCTTTTCCAGAGAAAGCACCACCACCGTGTGGTGCCCAACCACCATAGGTATCCACAATTATTTTACGACCAGTAAGTCCTGTATCTCCGTGAGGACCGCCAATGACAAACCTGCCAGTTGGATTAAGCAAGAGTTTTGCATTACCTTCCTTAGCCCTCTGGATAAAGTCTGCTATGAGTTTATAAATTTCAGGGGAATCTTTATATCTCTCAAGGACTCGTGGCAATAGGATATTCAGGACGTCACTTCTCAATCTTTGCAAGAAAGCTTTATCAGGCTCATGGGTGTCGGGGAAAAGGCGGGCAGGCTCCTCATGTTGAGTTGAAATTAATATTGTATCTATGGAAATTGGTTTGAGTCTTTTTTCATATAAAGCAGTCACTTGAGCCTTGGCATCAGGTCTCAAATATGGCATTAATTCAGGCTCATGTTTTCTAATGTTGGATAATTCCTGCATTATCACATGCGATAGGTCTATTGTCAAGGGGACATAACGTTGCGTTTCTGTGCTGGCATATCCAAACATTAAGCCCTGATCTCCTGCTCCTATTTCATCATCGCTTCGGTCAACACCCATAGCAATATCTGGTGATTGTTCATGATAGACACTAATTATGCCACAGGCATCTGCACTGAAGCCCAATTCAGGATGCACATATCCTATTCGCCTTATTACTTCTCTAACAATTGGCTGTATGTCTGGCTTTGCTGAGCTCCTGAATTCTCCACCAACGACTACTAAACCTGTGGTAACAAACGTTTCACACGCCACCCGTGCTTTGGGGTCTAAAGCCAGATAGGCATCAAGGATAGCGTCAGAAATCTGGTCTGCAATCTTGTCCGGGTGACCCTCCGAAACCGACTCCGATGTGAATAAGAACGGCATAGTGCAAAGTTATATAGTAAAGACCAAATCAATCAAAGAAGGTAACTTTTAAACCTTCGGAACAATTCTTACATATATCAATCTGCTGTCTGTCAGAAAAGACTGTTTTTCTGAAGCGTTTGTATTGATCGCTGTTCCATATTTGCTTAGAGCTTTGATTATTCAGGTTTCCCATCACATATTTTCCATCTTTGTCAAAGCAGCAGGGAAGCCACCTGCCATCCCACGTAATCACCGGATTGTGCCACAATCTCCAACATCTGTTTGGTAGATTTCCTTTAAGGACAAATTTTCCGCTATCATTCTTTTCATAGCGGGAATACCTTGGATTTGTTGGTAAATAAGGATCTTTGGCATCATCGTATATCTGTGCTGATTTAAGCATGAACACATCTGATCCGTGTTGATATGCCACCTTGCGAGCAATGTCTATCTCATGTTCATTATGCCTAAAAACAATGAATTGAAATATTATCAAAGGGTTTTTCTTGTGCAGCCTATTGCGAACAGATGCTAACAATTGAAGGTTTTGCAAGACTTTCTGCAGGTTGCCACCAACACGATATTTACTGTATGTTTCCTGTGTTATTCCATCTATTGAAAAAATAATGCGATTCAACCCGGCAAGGATTAGGTCACGAGCAATATCTTCTTCCAAAAAGTGTCCATTTGTGGAAGTCATCACATATATGTTCCTTTGACGGGCTTCCCTGACCATATCAATAAAATAGGGATTCAAAAAAGGCTCCCCTTGAAAATAAAGTGTCAAAAACGCCACATGAGATTTTATTTTCTCAAGGAACTTGATATATGTTTCAATAGAGAGGGAACCTGTTGGTCTCGTAAAGGACCGAAGACCGCTTGGGCACTGTGGACACCTCAAGTTGCAGTAAGTTGTTGGCTCAATACTCATGGCAATTGGCATCCCGAAAATGAAATTCTTTTTTGCAAAGCGAGAAAGATGATATGAAATCCATAAGCCTGCAAGATGATGAACCCTTGGCATTAATGCTTTAAGAGCCTGCAATTTATCATAGATTAAAACTGATTTGCGCTTCACTATGCCTAAACTTTTCGTTTCAATTGAAAATGCTTTCCGAGATAGAGCCTCCTCACTTGTTCATCTGCTGCCAGTTCCTCTGCTGTGCCCTGTTTCAATATCTTTCCATCAAACAGCAAATAAGCACGGTCTGTAATAGACAGTGTTTCATCAACATTATGGTCAGTGATGAGAATACCTATGTTTCGCTCTTTTAGTTGCAATATAAGATTCTGTATGTCTTCCACTGCAATGGGGTCAATTCCTGCAAAAGGTTCATCAAGAAGCATAAATCTGGGGTTGGCAGCCAGTGCTCTTGCTATCTCTGTTCTGCGTCTTTCTCCTCCAGAGAGCAGGTCTCCGCGTGTTTTACGCACCTTTTCAATACCGAACTCCTCAAGCAATTGTTCCAATCGTCTTTTGCGCTTCCTTTTGTCTTTTATTTGAAGTTCCAATACTGCCAATATGTTTTCCTCTACTGTCAGTTTCCTAAATATTGAACTTTCCTGTGGCAAATAACCTATTCCTCTGCGTGCATGCTTGTACATAGGTTCCTTAGTAATGTCCTCATTATCAAGATAAATTCTGCCACTATCTGGTTTTATAAAGCCAACAAGCATATAGAATGTAGTTGTTTTACCTGCTCCATTGGGACCAAGCAATCCCACAATTTCTCCTTGTCTCACTTCAAGGGAAACTTCATTAACGACACGTCGTCCTCTATACTTTTTAACCAGTTTTTCACACCATAATACGCTCGTTCCACTCATAACAATTCATAATCTTTAACGTATAAGTTAATGTATTGCTTACCATTGAACTTTCGCCTTTTCACATAATAACACAATTCAAATCGCTTTCCTTTCAACTTTTCAAGCATTGGTGCTCCTTCCCACATCACAACTCTCTCCCTGATGCCATATCTATCAGTAACGGACAGTTTAAGATGCTTCTCCTTTAAAATTTCAGACGAATTATCTTCAATAACCTGTGTAGCAAACAGGGGTACTGGATTGGCTTCTCCCCATGGCGCAGAACGCTCAATAAACCATAGAACCTTCTCCTTCCTCAAATCTTTAAATGATAGATATCCATCTATGGTTAATGGGGCAGTTTGCTCTGAGACATCATCAATTTTTATATCTTTTAGCACATGCAATTTATCTTTAACAATAGTTATTCC
Organism: Bacteroidota bacterium; assembly: GCA_015490475.1. Classification (GTDB taxonomy): domain Bacteria; phylum Bacteroidota; class Bacteroidia; order JAADEI01; family JAADEI01; genus JAADEI01. Next base: position 4,932 of record WFXT01000145.1, on the reverse strand, counting down.
CACTGCATTGGCATGCCCTCCAAAGCGCACAAATTCAGTTCCTAAAGGACTCATTAATTCATAGAGATTAATGCCTTCTGGGGAACGCCCAGAACCTTTCAAAGTATTGTAGCCAACATTAGTCAAAGCAATAACTGGTTTTTTAAACTGGTCCTGAATACGTGCAGCTATTATTCCCATTATGCCTTCCTCCCAATCTTCTCCTACAATAATTATTATGTCTCTGTTGGACTGTTTAACAGCTTGTCTGATTGCCTCTTCAATGGTTTTTTCTGTTAATCTGCGTCGTTCATTGTTCACTCTTTCCAGACGGTCCATCCAGTATTTAGCCTCCTGTTCTGATTCAGATAACAAAAGATTAAGAGCTGTTCTGGCATGTGCTATACGACCTGCCGAATTGAGCAATGGGGCAATTTTGAACATAATATCTCTCAGGTCAAGTTGCGTAGAGCCATCGGAATCAGTCAATTCAACATTGAAATGCTCAAAAAGTGTTCTAATAGCAGGACGTTGATACTGTGATAATAGTTTCAAGCCGTGAACTATCATTGTTCTATTTTCTCCCAGCAAAGGCATAACGTCGGCAACCAAGCCCAGCATAACAAAATCCAGTAACGATAAGGGATTGAAGCCTCTTATTCCATATCGCTGAACGAAATATTGAACAAATTTGAACACAACTGCACTGGCAGATAACTTTTTGTTTGGATATTGGCTGTGTGGGGCTTGTGGATTGACAAAAGCAGTAACCTCGGGCAACACATCTCCTGTCTCATGATGGTCAAGTATAATAATGTCTAAGCCGTGAGCAGTAGCGAGATTAGCAGAAGCGAAGTCCTTACTACCTATGTCCACAGCAATAAGCAGAGAAGCATTATGCTGAAGAGCGTTCTGTACTGCCTCCACATTCAGACCATAACCATGAACCTTTCTATCGGGAATGTAATAAGTAAACTTAGCACCAAGTTTTTTTAAGAAGCTAATCAAAATTGCTGTTGAAGTGATTCCGTCAACATCATAATCTCCAACTATTGCTATATGTTCACCATTTTTGATGGCTTCATACAATCTTTTTGCTGCTCTATCTATATCTGGCAACAGGGAAGGGGCATAAAGATCTTTAAGGGACGGATTATAAAATTGCTCCGCCTGATTTCTGTTAAAAATACCTCTTCTGGCAAGCATTATGGCTATGGCATCCTGTTCTACCTCAAGGTCTTTCTTCAATTGTTCAATAATATCACGCTCAATATCTGGAACCGACCATTTACACTTCCTTGTCATCATTAAAATACATTAAAAATACATTAATAGTTACCTGCAACTTTCAGTATTAATCGCACCAATGTTATTAAGGAAAGCGAGAATCTCACGGTAATGATTGGCTGGGTCCACCTTGTTGTAAATGCGAATAATGTAACCCTCTGGACAGATTATGTATGTTTTTCGCTTTGGCAGGTTCCACAATGCAAGGGCATCATACTTTCTACATATTTCTCCTGACACATCACTAATTAATGTGAAAGGGAAGGAAGTTTTCTCTTTAAATTTCTTGTGAACATCAGGCTTATCTTTGCTTATGCCCACTATTTCAACTTTTTCAGGTGGAACAATCGGTTCCAAATGCTTCATCTCTTTGAGTTCCCTTGTGCATCCTGGCGTAAAATCTTTGGGATAGAAAAGTAACACTACATATTTCCCCCGGTGTTGTGATAATTGCCATGTGTCTCCTTTATGTGTAATTCCCTTAAAATCTGGTGCTGGTGCTCCGGCTCTGAGCAATACTGGTTCCTGAATCATTGCTTATGTCTAAATTAGCAATATCAAAATTATATAACAGATGGTTAAAGTTGAAATAATCAGGGAAGAAGCACCTTTCCTGCTAAAGGGCATAGACGAAAAAGGACATGAAGTATATATGGACTCTGTTCCTAAGTTTGGGGGCAAGTGGGCTGGTTTCAGACCAATGCATTTGCTCCTTGTCTCCCTTGGTGGTTGTGCTGTTATGGACGTGGTTGCCATACTCGGCAAAATGAGACAGGAAGTTGAAGATATCAAAGCGGAAGTTACCGCCGAACCCATTCCAAATAGTAAGCCGACCCTTTTCCAGAAAATTCACGTTCATTTTGTTATCAAAGGAAACATTGACGAAGAGAAACTAAAAAAAGCTCTTGAACTAACGATGGAAAAGTATTGCTCTGTTGTGTTGACTGTTCGTCCTGCTGTTCCTGTGTCTTATGACTATGAATTGATAAAATAGGTGTGGGGCAAAGAATGGCATTGGACCGGTTCACCTTCTGAAGCTATCAAATTACAAAAAGAAATTGCAAAGTCCGTTGAACTAAAACCCTTAGAAAAAGATTTTAGGTATATTGCAGGTTTTGATTGTTCATTTATTAAGCGAGATAATGAAGAGTTAATAATAGCAGGCGGTATAATATGGGACGTTAAGGAAAAGCAAGCTGTTGCCAGTGCGTCTGTTGTAGAACCCGTTAAATTTCCTTACGTTCCCGGCTTATTGGCGTTCAGAGAAATGCCTGCACTAACCAAATTAACCAGAGAACTACCACGTCCTGACATAATAATGGCAGACGGACACGGCATAGCACATCCAAGACGTGCAGGCATTGCAACACACCTTGGCATCTGGTTTCAGATTCCCTCCATCGGGGTAGCAAAAACTAAACTGATAGGACATTACCAAGAACCGGCACAAACCAAAGGTTCCTATACGATTTTGTTTATCAATGATAGACCTGTTGGGATTGTGTTAAGAAGTAGGGACAAAGTGAAGCCGATATTTATTTCTCCCGGGCATTTGATAGACATTGACTCTGCCCTGCTGGTAGTTATGAAATGCCTTGGAAAATACAGACTACCAGAACCTACGAGATTGGCTCATCACCTTGTTTCCCATAAACGAAAAGAACTCAAACAAGTTCAACGTGGAAAATAGAGCAAATCGGTATTGCCTTCTGTGCCTTTAATAAGACATTCTTCTCGGTAAGAGCCCAAATAGTAGTATAGACATAGAATGGTCCATTTTCTGTCATGAAGTAGATGCGAGCCTTGTGTTTAAAAATGTTACCAAGGGTTAGAGCTCTGTTGAGCGCCCATCGCCTCTTCTGTCGCTCCTCCTCAGTGGTTAAGACATCCTCCTTGCAAAATGTGAGTGTGTCCACTTTCTCTTTGTCAATTGGTTTTGCTTGAGCAACCAAGGCTATTGGATTTTGAAATTGTATGTTGGGATGATTTCCTGTTCCTTGCATGGTTTTCTGTTTTTGAGTCCTTCCCCTTTTATGAGGAAGCGCAACTTTGAATGATTGTTAAAGAGAAGCATGAAACAAACGTTTTTGAAATTATACGTTCAATCAAGCTAAAAGGTTTTCGCTATTCTTTAATTTCCTTGCTTTATCTCATAACTTTCAATGCTACAACACCTTCTCTCTCAAAACGGACACTCAAAGTATATACGCCTCTTGCCAGAACATTATAAGGCACATTAACTGTTGCTACACCATTAACAGACACTTTTTGCTTCATCCACACAAGCCTTCCTGTGGCATCATACATAAGCAAATCAGCAGTGGTTGGTTGAGTAGAAGTAAGCAAGACAGACATATTTCCGTCAAACTGATTGTCAATAATACTCACAGATGCTAAGCCGTTTTCTTCGCCAAGCATCGCAGTTGCCACATTAGAATATCGTTCTGTGCCATCAGAGAAAACAGCCCTGACCACATATTCATATACCACCCCTCGTTCAACATTATAGTCGTTATAAGAATATGTATATAGCCCAGTAACTTTCTTAGCGTCTTGCCAGTATATTGCTTCTCGTTTAGTAAATACATCACTACGTAAAAGTTCATATCCCATAACGTCTTCACCTTCCATTGGAACTGTCCATTCAACCAGAATGTGGTCTTTCTGCGGTGTTGCTTTAAGGACAACGAAGTCAAGTGGCAAAACAGGGTCAACGACGAGCGTAAAGACCCATGAAGCACCCTGCCCACTGGTATTTGTAGCATAGTTGAATGGGTCATATCTGCCAATGAACTTCTGTCTTATATAGGACAGAGTGTCTGCGGTCTTGTTTACTGGACAGGTCAGACATTGTCCTGGACTATTAGGGTTGTTGAAATCTTTATATGTCCATGCTGGTGTGGTTGAAGTGTTGACGTCAGTGCTGTCTGGATTCCAGTGTGCAATTCCTTTATAATAGCCTCCATCAACAGCATCATTATAGAACACAATTATAGAGTCCTGTCGTGCATTGGCTTCTCCTCCTGAATGAATCAACCAATAGAACACATTGCCTACCGACGTAATGGGGTCCTGATATCTGTTGGGGTCATAGGAATCTGTTAAAGGCGATACGTTAACAAAACGAACGAAGATAGTGTCCTGTGTTTGCCCCGACGGAATAGATAAGGGGTGAATAATAACGGGTCTGAATCTTTTGGTCAGTTGTGTTGTGTCTCCCACAGGGAAGAAATATGATTGTCCGGCTTGCACTGCTCTTGCCAGAAATCCTTTATGACGTAAATCGCGCGTAGAATGATTGGCGACAATAATTCCTTCATTGATATTATCGGTAAAATCAGGGGTTGTAGGACCTGTTCTAAGTAATGAATTAGGGGCGGGATTTAGCAAATAAACAGTATGTGTATCCACATATAAAATTTCATCATTAAGATTTAATGTATTTTTCACGTACATATCCACACCTCTGAGCCATTTTTCATTCACTCCTGCTCCACCAAGGACAAGATTGTAGAAGGTTGTGGGGAATGTACCTGTGATTTCCTGGGGACCGTCGGCTTCCATATATACTGTTCCTGTTCCCGTAAGCAAATTAGCACTTGCATTATTGGTCCAGTTTTCTTTTCCTGCTGCAGGGTCTAAGCGAATGAAAATCTGACCATCATT
>WFXT01000144.1 GCA_015490475.1 Bacteroidota bacterium | reverse complement strand
GTTGTGCTCCTTCTGGATTTGGAGAAGGATATGTACCTTTTCTGTGGAGGTTCAGATAAAATTAAGCCCTACATCTCTTTGGGCGTTAGTAATTTTAACATTATAAAAGAACAAGTTTGTAGTAGTTAGACAAAATTTAAGATCGTATGGTAGTGACTATGCGCCTAATGGGTTTGTCGATCTTATTATTGATGTCGTCATGTGCTTTTAATACGTGAAAAATTAGATTCCACAGAAAGTGGTACTCGGTCTATAGGAATTGTCATAAGTGTAGCACTTCCTGCTGATTTATATTGGGCAGACCTTGAAGTTGTTGATGGTGAAGGAGTTATTAAAGATTATGACGGGATTTGTGATTCCATAAGGATAAAACCAAAGCATTGGAAATTGATAGCTAAAAGAATAAGAAGGTTTGTGAACAAACACGGTAGCTATTATTCAAAAAGCAAAAGAAACATTATTGATGGTTTTCGGTATCATGGGAAATTGTTTTTTGGCTCTGATACCACGTATATATCATTTGATAACAAAAATTCAAGGAAAATAAACAAAATTATTAGGCAACTTAACAAACATACCTTATGGGATAGCTGTAAGTTTCCTATATTCAGGTAAATTTTTGTTATCTGGCTGAGAGTATGTTCTCAAATGCTTTAACTTTGAAATATCATGCGGTTAAGGTATGCTGTGATAGGGCTTGGGAGTTTTGGCAGGGCAGTGGCTGTTAAGTTAGCGGAGGAGGGCGCTGAAGTGCTTGCCATTGATAAGAATGAGGAGCGTATTGAGGACATAAAGGACCTGGTGGCGTCCGCTGTGGTTGCCGATGCTACGGAAGAGAAAGCTCTGCGATCATTAGAATTGGAGCAGATGGATGGTGTTGTGGTGGCAATAGGTAAGACTTTTGAGGACTTGATTCTTGCCACGGTGCATTTACTCAACATGAAAGTGAAGAGACTGATAGCAAGGGCTTTTAATCAGACGCAGAGGATGATACTGGAAAAACTGGGTGTTCATGAAATAGTTTCACCGGAAGAGGACGCAGGAAAGGCACTTGCAGAAAAATTGTTGCATCCAACCTTTAAGGCTTATATACCGCTTCCAGGGGGCTATGAAATTGTTGAAATAGAAGCACCAACAGGAATAGTAGATAGATATGTTAAGGATATTAACTTTATTGGCAAATACAACATTACGCCTATAACTGTTAAGAGAAAAGGTGACAAAGGAGAATACGTAGTAGTTGGTTGTCTTAGCCCTAATTTTAAATTCAGGGAAGGTGATTTGTTAATAATTATGGGGCACAAGGATGACATTCAAAGGTTTCTTGAAATTATGGAGTAGTGTAGTGGTGGTGAGCGTCGCACTGGCACAACCATGCATAACAGGGAAGGTCTATGATAGCAGCGGTGAACCAGCAATAGGTGCTATAGTAAAAGTGTATCCCGACTCGCTTGTCTTACAAACCGATGTTGATGGGAAATTTAGAGTATGTCCGCAGAATAATAAACATTTGGTTATTGAAATTTCATACTTTGGTTCTGCAACAGACATAAGAATACCTGTATTGAAAAGCGACACTATTGTAGAAGTAAGAATAAATCCACAGGTTAACCTGAAGCCTGTTACTATTGTCCACAAACGAACTATTTCGGTGGAACCAGGGGGGATTACTAAAATTTCAATGCAAGAATTGTCAAGGCGACCGGCATTACTTGGTATAAGAGAACCTATTACTCAGTTGAAAAGCATTGGTGGTGTAACCACGATTTCTGAGTCGCAGGAAGGTCTTGCTGTGCGTGGAACAGCACCTGAACATTCTTTAATTCTGCTTGACTGTGTCCCTCTGTATTTTCCCGGAAGGGTTTTTGGTATGTTTTCTATGCTACATCCTGAAATAGTAAAAGAAGTAGCTTTTTATCCGGGGGCATTCCCTGCTAGGTATGGTGGCAGACTGGGTGCAATAGCGGAATTTTCGTTACATCCAGGACAATGGGCACGTAGAAAAATATCTTTCTGGACAGGAACAGCAACCACTGGATTATTTCTCTCTGTTCCACTAAGGCGAAATCTCTTGAATTTTACTTCTGCAATAAGATATAGCTACCTTGGGAGACTGATTAAAGCACTTCACAAAACCCCGCTCACTGCTGACTTTGCAGATGCTTTTGTTCAACTGGGCTTTAGACAAAAGGACAAGACTCTTATTAGATGGTGGGTTCTTACTGCTTCGGACTGGTACTATCAAAGTATACGTAATGATTCTACTGTCGGTGGTGTCGTAAATCCGGGAATTGCCAGTGCCCTCTCTGTGAGGCATAAACTGGATGAGAATAAGGTAATTAAAAGCACAATTTTCTTCTATAATAATTCGTCACGTGTGTTTTATCGCAAGATATACGAGGATGGACGTTTCCTTTCTATTGCCACTGGAACCTTTCATTACTCAGCGGGTATAAATACCTTATATAAACACAAGTCTTCAGAATTAGGATTTCAAATAGAGCGGTTGTGGATCAGACCGCTCACGGAAGAACTTAAATTTTATCAACCCGTTTTGCCCGATACTCTGTCATTTGAAAACAAATCACAACTATATCATGCATGGTATAAAGCAGCCTTCTTCAGTCACACATTTGATGTGAAAAGATTCTCTATAAATGTAGGGCTCAGAGCTAACTATTTTGCACAGATAGGTCCATATAGCAGACCACGTTCCGACACGTTTGTTTTCAGAAGTAATGAAGTTGTAGCAGACTATTTTGCTGTTGTTCCAAGACTTCGCATTACATATACAGACACTCCCTTTCAGTTTGTTCTGGGCACAGGCATAGCATGGCAACCCATTCATAAGTTGTCTCAAGGATTAGTTACTACACCATGGGATTTCTGGCTTCCTGCAACAGCAAATGTAAAACCTTCATATTTATACGACTTTGCTCCGGGACTTAAAATATTTGGTAATAAGTTTTCTTTGGGAATAGACCTCTTTTATCGCTACTTATGGAATTTGTATGAATTTAAGCAAGACTATGTGCCTTCGCCCGGTGTCTTGCCTGAAACAGAATTAACCACAGGGATTGGTAAAGCATATGGAATAGTCATCTATGCTATTTATGAAACAGATAAAATAAGCATCAATGCCAATTATACCTTTTCGCGTTCGTTACGATACTTCAGTCAGTTGAATCAGGGACTTCCATTCCTTGCTGATGAGGACCGTCCCCATGTAGCAAACCTCTTCGCCTCTTATGTGGTTCAGAATAAACCCTCTGGGAAATGGACAGTATCATTAAAATTCGTCGTTGCTTCAGGAAGACTCCTTACTGTCCCATCATATTGGTTTATAAGTAGTGCTAAATTGAAAACTGCCTTCTTCTGGCGAAATAATTATAGAATGCCCACTTATCATAGGCTTGATGTCTCTGTCTCGTGGCTCAAATCATTGGGTCATAGGACAGACCTTGAAGTAGTCTTTACCCTTTACAATGCTTACAACAGAAAAAACATCCATCAATTGGTTATTGATGAAAAGGGCAGATTCATCGTTACTGGACGCTATCTGCGAACAGAAGCCTATACATTATTCCCCATTATGCCTGCAATATCAATAAAATTGAACATGAAATGATGTTATTACAAACATTTTGGCGTGTAAGCATGATTACATTGGTTATGGGTTTGGTGGCATGCAAGAAAGAATTTAATATTGAACCTGTTTACCCTGATAGTGAGCCCATAATTATTGAAGGTAATATAGCAACAGGCAAGCCTCCTGTAGTTACTATTTCCCTTCCCGTGCCCGCCTTTGATACTGTAAAGCCAGAAGATATCAGATTCGTTCATAATGCCAAAGTAATAGCCATCCGTGAAAACATTGATACAATTGTTCTTGTTGAATACAATAAGGATTCCTTGACTGGCTTATTATGGACACTGTTCAATTCAATGCTTGCAATACACTTTACAGGTATTGAGACCCCACTGTATTTCTATTCTGTGCCTAAAAATAGAATTATAACGGGGCAGGCAGGTGAGACATGGAAGTTTGTTATCTATGCAAACAATAGAATTTATCAAACATCGGTTAAAATTCCTGACAGACCGTATCCACTTGATAGCCTCATTCCTGTTCCCAAACAAGGTAGATACTACATTCTTGCTTTCTTCAAAGACCCTCCTTATGTTAAAGACTATGGAATTTACTATACTAAGTACTGGAATGTACCATTTTGCATGGGCAGGTATTGGTCTGATAGAACTATTGATGGAAAAAACTGGATATGGAAAATTACTCCCGGAACGTGTGCTGATAGGGCTCACGAAACTGCCCCAGAACTGTTTTATTCTGAGGATAGGATAGAGATTGCATGGTGCAGGATGAATGAAGAAGACTACGAATATCTTAAGGAACTGGATAATGCTGATGATGCTCTGGACAACCCATTTGATTATCCTACATTGCCGACAGGAAACTTGTCTTCTAATACATCTATTGGGCACTTTTTTGCTCTTAATTGCCAGTATTATAAATTGGATTTACCTTGACGTGGTTTGAAAGTTATTTTTAAAACTTGTTTTGTTCGTTCTGTAACTTTAAACCTGTCATCTATTCTATAAGGTATGACCCACACTATGTAGTCTCCAGCCTGCAGGACACGGGTCTTTTTTTTGATGTGGGTGGGCACTTTTTCGTCAGTCAGAAATTTTTTTACCTTCTTTTTTTTACGCAATCCAAAGGGATAAAAGTAATCGCCGTCTCTCCAGAATCTCAGAATGATAGGCGACTCTAATTTGTCTGCATCCAGATAAGCAGTATATCGGTCAGGTGTTATTTTTACTTCACTGGCAGGAAGTAATTCAAAAATGTATTTGCCTTCAGGTAACTCAATAGTACTCGGTATCTTATGAATGGGAACAATGGACGGTTCAACACTCTCTTGCTTTTCAATGATTATTAAGTGTGTTCTATCTATCACTAATTTGAAGCGTTCACTCTCCAGCGTTGAGCCTATCTTGGGTTCTCCGCCCTGTAGCATTTCAATTAATGTATCAACTTGATTAAGGTTGAATCCAAATTCTTTTAATATCTCGTAAAAAAT
>WFXT01000143.1 GCA_015490475.1 Bacteroidota bacterium | reverse complement strand
GAAGGTGGCGTGGCGTCTCTTTCAGGTGGTTTGAGTAATTTAGCATATGCAAATAGTGTTCCTTTGAATTTGGGAACGATCTGGGATCGGTTCATTCAGGTATATGACACGCCAGCGACAGGAGGCCCAATTGTTTCAGGGCATTTCAGAGGCAGAGTAACCACCCACAAAGTCTGGCAAAAATGGACAGGAAGCGAGGAGCCTGATTACATTATTTATTATGATTATGACTTAATGGGACGTGTGAAACGAGAAGTCCACGAGATACCCATGTTGAAGAGATTCAAGCACAATAAATTTGAAATTGCTTATCTTTACGATGCAATTTCAGGTAAGGTCAGGGAGATGGTTTACAATAAAGGCAAGAAGGACGAATTCAGGCACAGATTTAAGTATGATGCCATGGGCAATTTGAAAGAAGTCTGGACGAGCAGAGATGGAAAGAAATGGATTTTAGAGAGCCGGCTTAAGTATTATTTAGACGGCAAATTGCGACGCCGTGAAATCCGTCCAATTGATTTATTTTTACAGGGCATGGATTACGCCTATACACTTGAAGGTTGGCTAAAAGCAATCAATTCCGAAATTATTGGTGTGGATCCGGGGTTTGACGGCATGGTTCGGAGCAACGGAGACACTTCATTTTACGCCCGAGATGTCTTTTCATTGCTTCTGAGATATTATCCAAACGACTATAAGCCAATCAAACCCACAGTTCCGTCGCTTGAAGCATCAATTAGTTCCGGAACTCAGCATCTTTACAAACCCTATTATACGGGCTGGATAAGTTCATGGTCATTGCAATTGGACACATTGCACACCGCCTATTCCTTCAAATACGACCAGATGGGCAGGCTCACGAAAGCTTTGACAGTGAAAGGCTTTGACGGAAGCCAATGGAATGCCCAGTTGACGAAGGAGTTTTCAGTGCGCTATGAATATGATTTAGTCGGTAATATTTTGAAATTGACAAGATATGACGGTTCTGGCAGTGTGTTAGATAGCCTTACTTACAATTACTACAACCTTTTAGCGAACAACCGATTAAAATCCATTACTGATTCAGTTCAAACAACCAGTTTTATACATGACCTTGAGAGTCAACCATTGCAGAATTACCTTTATGATGCCGTTGGCAACATGACCTATGATGCATCGAGGGATTTAAGAGTTTTCTATACGTATTCAAACCGCCCGAAAAAACTTAAATTTGCCAATAGAACAATAGAGATGCGTTACAATCCGGCTGGTTATAGGTTTTACAAAGGTTCTGGCGGAGATGGAGGCATATTCATCTACAACACGCAGGGGCAATTAATGGCGAAGTATACAATAAGTGGGAACAGGCTAAAACTTGATTTTATGCCGATTTATGAGGGCACGAAACGACTTGGGTTGCACGAAGTGGAAGGAGTGAAGTGGGAATATTGTCCACCTGGTCAAGTTTGTGGAGTTGTGTTTGATCCATGTTTGCAGCAGGTAGGTGTACCTGTTGGTCCTTGTGGGAGGGGTGTAGTTTTGAAGGCGAATAGGAAGTATGAGCTGACGGATCATTTGGGTAATGTGCGAGTTGTGATAAAAGACCAGAGAATGCCAGTGCCAGATTCAAGCAATCAGAATGTTGTGGCTTATTATAAACCCTTAGTTGAAAGTGTTCATGATTATTATCCTTTTGGTTGGGAGAAGACGTTGACACAGGACCCATATCCATTTACATATCAGGGGCAATTGTTTGATAGGGAGACAGGCTGGCAGTATTATAGATACAGGAATTATGATCCAGTAATAGCGAGGTTTCATCAGGTTGAGCCTTTGTTGGATAGTTTTCCAAACATAGGAGGATATGCTTTTGCACAGAACTACGTAATATATGCTGTGGAGCTGGAGGGTCTGGAGGCGTATTTTATACATGGCACGTGGAGTGGTCCAGGCACATGGGCTCAGACTACAATGGATGCAGTTGCTGGGGTTACAGGGAATGAGACTACTATTAGTTTGGAATGGAGCGGGGATAATCTGCATCAAGCCCGCATAGCTGCGGCTCAGAAGTTAGTTGATGATATATTGAGAACGATGAAAGAGGACGAGCCTTTAGTGTTAGTTGGTCATAGTCATGGGGGAAATGTGGCGATATTGGCGGCTAATATGTTGTATTTGCAATATGGGATAAAGGTGGATTATTTGATAACGATAGCGACGCCAGTGAGAGAGGAGTACCAATTAGTTCCAGGGGCAGTAGGGAAGCATGTGAACATATATAATCCTCTTGATCCAATTCAGGGTTTAGGTGGAAATGATGTAATAATTCCGGGTGAAGAGGTTGTATTGGAAAGTGGGGAGGGTCCAGGGTATGACTTGTATAAGGATCCATATGATCCTAAGAGTGTGGTTATTTTGCCAAAGGGAAGTGTATTTGAGCGTCGTGATGCGACGGGCGAAAAATTTATGACCGGAGAGATGGGAGTGGCGGGCAGAACGTTTAAAAATGCGGTTAATATACCAGTGTCAGGTCTGAAGTCTATTTTGTATTCACCAAAAACACTTGGACATGGCATACATAATGCTGTAGATTTATGGCTTGATGATCTCAAGGATGCAATTAAACAGGATCCAAAAAATAGTAAACAAGGTCAGAATAATAATTAGGATGAGCCGATTTTACATTAAAATTGATACAATTTTAACAT
>WFXT01000142.1 GCA_015490475.1 Bacteroidota bacterium | reverse complement strand
TTTGAGGTCTTCCATAAACTAATATCTGCGTTTATGGTGGCTGTAATAGAATTTGTGCATTGGTTGTATGATAAAAGTATGGCAACAGCCAGTTTCATAGTACGAAATTCATCAAATGTAGCACCGCATATATTGCTAGGATTAGGATTTATACTGTTGTTGTCATTGGTGAGTCAAGGTTTCAGAACCGGACTAAGCCAGATATTATCTGTGGTTTTCGAGTTTATGAAAAATATATGGTATTACATTAAGGAGTTCTTAAAATCTGCCTGGGAGGTCCTTACGGTGCTGTGGGAAGCACTAAAGCCATTTGTAAGGATAGCAGTAGAGTTTCATCTGTTTTTGTTTGACAAGTGGATGGAAACTGTGATGATGATTCAAGAGCTGGAGCAATTGCGTCCCAATTTACATTACTAAATAAGAAAAAGGGGCTTGCCAAAGCATGACAAGCCCCCACTAATTTGTAATAATGTCTCTTATCGAGACACTCTTAGCTTGATAGTATTAGTTTTGTCTTTGTACATGATTCTTATTACATAAATTCCTTCTGTAAATTCTGTCATATTAAGTGTCAATACTCCTGTTTCAGCTTCATGTGTTGCTAATAGTTTGCCACTATGATCATATAATTCTAGGTGTAGCAGTTCTCCGGGTTTCCCATAAATGTTAACTATACCAGAACTTGGATTTGGAAAGACTTTGACCATTATATCATCTGCAGTATAGTATACAGAGGTTGGTTCGCCGTCTCTACCAATGATGCTTACGACAGTGTTTGTCCTAACAGGCTGATTAAAGTCAAAGTATATGTCAGCAAAGTTGGTAATATGTGTTCCCTCCGGAAGGTTGGGCTTTTGATTAATCGTGTATGCAACAAATCCATGGCTTGCTGGTTCATTCATATCTGCTGATGGTAACCATATATCATCAAAAATAAACCATACTACGTTACCTTTATTAATAACTTTCACATCGTGAGAGAATGCTCTCAGTTTAAATGATGATATGTCAAGGTCATGGTCAAGAGTGTTAACTATTACTACTCTTCTTGCATAGTAAGTCCCTAAATTCTGGAAGCGAATTACATATAGCATTTCTTGATTAGGTTCTATGTATCCTTCAGCACTACGACCATTTATAAATACACGTTTGTCGTTGGGGTCATAGGATACCAAAACTTCACCACACGATTCATCTCTATTATTTGTGGAATCCACGTCGCCGATTACGGGCAATATTTCTCCGCTAACACACAGCGTATCTCCTATGTTAACTGTTGTGTCTGCTAAAACACCTATCCTGCCATATAACACATCTCCGGGATTAAAGGTGAATCCACTAATTGTAAGAACGTTGCCATTGAAGGAATATGACGGAGTAATTCCAACACCATTATGGGTGAAAAACACGGTTCCTGTGGGGCTAACATTAGCTGGCAAGTAAATATTAATGTCTCCTTGCAGTTGAGAGCAAGAAATATTGGAAGCAACAAAGTCTACATACGTAGGATTGACTTGTGTAAAGGCAGGAGCATAGACTGATAACTGGAGGTCAAAGCTGTTTCCAGAGCAAGTGAAAACAAAATCATAAGAAGAGGAACCAGAAAGTACAACACTATCGGAAGAACCACATGAAGTAATTAAACCACTGTATCCAGGGTCTATTTCAAGTACATATGAACCACTAGCAGGGGCAGATAGTGAATACATTCCCGTTGGATACACATAACCATACGAAAGGACATTCCCTAAAAGGTCAGAAACTATAATCCGGGACCCAGTCAAAGCGTAATCCATTGAATCATAAGCACAATTTCCGTTAACGTCAACATATGCAAAGCCAGAAACATTAACACAATTCCCTGCTATATTGATATAGTAGGAAGTGTCGCAGATATATGCAGAATCCATTCGTCCAGGAAGAATCCAGCATTCTGTTTCATATGGCACTACCGTATCTCCGCATAACAGTATTATGAATGGAAAATATATACCTTGAGCCACATATTCATGCCAAAACTGGTAGTATCCCGCTGATGTTGGCTGAAATGTATCAACAGTACCATCGCCCCAATTAACATAGAACTCGAAATTTGGAAAGTATGACAATGTTGTATCATTAACTGTTATGTACAATACAACAGAATCATTGCAAGGTCCTTGCCAATTGAACATTTGGGCTTCAATGTCGCAGTACTGGGACTGTGCATGAGTCGCCACTGCACCCAAAAGAAATAAAATGCTAATGCCTAATTTCAGATGTTTGCCTATGACACCGGGGAGTTTAGCTCCTTTCATCATGGCTCTTGGATTTTTATATTATGATGCAAAAAAAGAATCACAGGTTGCATGGTAGTGTATTTAACATTTGAACCACTATTAAGAACCACTGAGCCCACAGGTTTAAAATGACTATGCTTGGCTCCTATTTTTGCAAAAAATTTGCTTTATGATAATCAGCATATATATTGACAACAGTAGCTTGTTAAACATTCTAAAACTGTCTCGACAGGTAATTAAGCTTGACTATGGGCTACTCTGTGTGAGAATTTTACAGAAATTTAAACCCAGGTGTCAAGACACGATCAGTAAATTGAGAGTATTGTTGTATGGCAGGATCGCCATAAAATTATACTTATAAAAGAGAGAAGAAATATAAATTTGCCGACTCCATTGTTAATATGATTAAAGATAAGGTATTATGTAGTACAAACATTAGTGATGTTGTGGTTATACCAAAACTCTTTGAAGTTGAAGTCGATCGTACCAAACATATTAAGGGCAATGATGTGGCATTGGCGGTGGATGTGGCAATTGATCTGCTTAGTGGGAAAACTAACATGGCGGTTATCCTTTCTGGTGATGGAAATTTGTCTATCTCAAAAGAAAAATTGAGCTCAAAAAGATGTGTTCTTTGTGATGATAGAGGGTTTGCAAGGATATGGCATTAAAATACCCCAGTTAGAGTCAACAAGTCTTATTTACTTTAATACAATAATTCCACGCTGACCTATTTTAACTATTCTTTGACTTATCTTTGTCTTTATCTGTCGTCCCCATAAATCGTAAGCCCATATTGAAAATGGTTGTTTTACTGGTAGTTCAACAGATGGTTTAAAGGTATGGACGGGTACAGAATCTCCTAGCAAACAAATTGATTCCATAAACCTTGGCTGGATATTTTCCCGGTGGGCGATGCCACCATATACGAAACCAAAAGACGATTCGGCATATTTAAAGCCCCAGTTTGCCCAGGGAATGTTTAAGCTATCAGCTGTGCATGTTACAATGTGGAGCCAACGCAATCGGTCAGCATATGGAGCTTTGTAATAAACGCCCAGCTCGCCAATATAAATAGGTACTTGATGATATTGGGACCATTGTGCTGCCTTCTCAATGTGAGTACGGAGCCAGGATACAGTTGCCCATAGTGGATAGTTAGTGTATGCATGTGCACAGAATGGGTTGTTCCAAATAATGGTGTCTGCTTCAGGCATACGGGCAGGGTCATAGGGAAAGGGGTAGCCTGTAAGGTGAGTACAAGGGGCCCAACTGGCACCCTGATGCGTAAATAGGAAGGGGCGGTACACGTGAACCGTATAGATGATGTTCGGGTCGTGCAGGGGCTGAAGGCTGTCTAACTGGTCTATGCCGCTCCAGTCCGCCGGAGCCACAATAAATGTGTGGTCAGGTAGCCATTGTCGCATTGAATCCACCAATTCACTCACAAATGATTGCCATTGTGCATGGGCAATATTATGAGGTTCATTGTACAGGTCCCAGAAAACATATTCAGGGTCAGTGTGTTGAAACCAATAAGCTATTTGACGCCATGACGCCATAATGCGTGGAAATTCTGCCGTACCCCGATCACCTAAACGTCCGTGATGATAGGAAATTACGATTCGCAAGTCATGTTTGATGCACCATTGAATAACAGAATCTACAAGCAAGAAAATTGTAGTATCTACAGTGTATGGAGGAACCGTATCAGTCCACAACGTGAAGGCAACAGGTAGGCGGATGTGCCTAAAGCCTAACTCTTTCAAAAAAGCAATATCTTCTTCCTTGTACTTTTCCCATACTGGATAATCGGCTTCCCAATAGGCTTCCAACCATTCAGACAGATTGACGCCAGAGCCAAGCAAGGAAATTCGCTCCCATCCCGTCTGAGCGTATACAGTCGATATAACAATAGTCAGTGCAACCAACCACTTTACCACGAACTTCTTGAAGTTACATTTATCCACGCATATGTGATTCTATTGTAAATATAAATTAAAGTGCAGTACACATCCATAGCAAAAGCCAAACAAGCTCACAATAACCACTGATCTGCATATACATAATGTCAAATTTGCCGACTTGTGAGAGTTAGACGTTATAATGCATAGAATAAATACTGTCTCTTATACACATCTC